>CAXTPJ010000363.1:0-4425 GCA_964245855.1 uncultured Ferruginibacter sp.
GAGGTTTATTTTATGCACGCCAACTATGCCGGAAAAAAGGAAGTGGTAAAAGAAAAAGCCCTGCAGAGTTTTGTTTTATCGAGATCGAAATACAGGGTTACGGGCAAGATCAGTGCAGATGAAACACTGCTCAACAGGTGGATCAGTTCTCAATAGCAACTTCATATACCGGGCTGAACAGATACATTTTATTGGTTGCAATTTCCAGGCATTTGATGCGCTTTCTAACGGTTTCCATTTTTTGAAACACCCTGCCCCCTTTAATGCTGAACCTGCTTCCATTGGCCAGGTTTTCTAACAGCAACACGCCTTCTGCATGAGCATCATATTTATGCAATACCCTTAACAGGCTGGTATCGGCACAACTGGTGGCAGCGGGGTTTTGCAGCGTTTTCAATAAAGCTTTGTGAATGTCGGGAGGAAATATTTTTTTTAGTAGAAACTGGGCTAATATCTTGCTGAATTCATTCTTCCATTCCATACCATGCGCCTGCACCCGGTGACCGAAACGTTCGTAAGTAAAGAGGTGTGCCAGTTCATGCAGCAACGTTATTAAAAAAGCATACTTATTGAGATTGCCATTAACGCTGATGCGGTGGTTTTTATCGGCAAAAGAATTGCGGTAATCGCCCAGCACTGATTTTCGTTCACGGGTAATCGTTAGGTGTACTTTGTAATGCAGCAGGTAATGGGAAACTTCTTCAAAACTTCCTTCGGGCAAATAAGCTCTTAATTGATGTAGGGGCGCTTCCTGCTTAGCCATTCTTTTGCTTGTTCAATTTATTGGCCATTCTTACTTCCACTGCAAGATAGATGAGGTATAAAAACATGGCTGCAAATACCGACATTTTGTTGAAATGATTTTTCATCATCACTACATAGATCAATACAGCCACCACGCAAATCACCATTTTAATCATCATGCTGCCCATCACAGTTCGCACATACACATTGGGGTTACTGTTTTGCAATGCTTTTTTCAGCATCCAGTAAGTGAGGATGTTCAGAACAAAAAACAAGGAGTTGGCAATGATGAGCACCAGGTGGTCTATGCCATATTTTGCCAGCCAGTTGTTGTCAAAAAGAAAAAAATTATTGAAGATGATGAACAGTAAAATAAAAGGAATTAACTCTTTCGACCCGCTTTTCATTAGTTGTTATTGGTTATACGATCATTTATTTACAACGTTGCCCAGTTCGGCCGTTAAGCCTACTACATTGGCGCCCATGTGGCAACTGCCATTAAAATTAGCAGTTGGTTCCACTTCCAGTTTCCCGGTAAAAATTTCACCTGTCACATTGCTTTTGCCTTTTAGCTGCAGCAGTTCGCTGATGCGGATGAGGCCGGTTACTTTGCCCATGATATCAGCCTGCTGGCCAATGATATCACCTTCCACAATCCCCTCCTGCCCTATCAGTACTTTTGCTTTGGAAGTTAAATTACCAATGAGTTTACCATCAATCCGGATGTCGCCATTGCTTACAATATCACCCGAAATTACAGTTCCTGCACCAATGATGGTAGTGCTGCCGGCCGGCGTGTCGTCGTGTTTTGATTTTGCGCTGAACATAGATTTGGTATTGAGTTTTTAACTAAATATGGATTATCAAACAGCAAAATAGCACTTTTATCGGGAAAATGACATCAGAGTCCATTGTCCATGGTTGAGCCTATGAGTTCAGAAATGTTTTAAAAAATGAATTATCTCCCGAAAACATGGAACTGCGTTTAAATCAAACAGTATCAACCATTGACCATTCCTTACTCATCACTGCTCTCTACTTTAGGCAACAACAACAGGTTGGTATCCAGTTTTGCAGCGTTGCCGGATAACACTTTCTTCAAATCCTGCAGATACCGGTCGGTGTTTTTTAGCGCCCCTTCTATTGAATCCGTCTTGATCTTTAATGCCCGGTACTCTTTTACCTGTTTAGCGTCACCATAACCCACGCCCGGCAGGTAATATTTTATAGGGGTAAATACAATAAGGGCTACTGTTAATACCGTTAATATAACAAAGGCACTACTGGCTACAATGTACACACTTAACCGGCTGAGCCTGAACTTAACAACCTCTTCGTAGGTATCTTCATTCATCACTACCAAACGATACCGGTTGCGTAAACGTTTGAGGGTGCTGTTGCTATCTAACTTTGACATATCTGCTTATTGGTTGTTAAAATTAAGAAACCCAACCCAATTGAAGGGCTAATTGGTAAAAATGTCCGATATTTAGCCGCATTTTATTAACCATTTACCTATGTTAAAGAGGCTTTTTTTTATTGTATTGTACCTATGGCTGGCTACCCCCATTTTTAGCCATGTTACAGCACAGCCACCGGTATGGACACTCAACTTAATTGACTCTTCAAAAAGGTCGGATAAATTTGTAGAAAGAAAGTTGGGTTCCGAAAGAATGGCGGAAAAAAAATTCACCTTATACCGCCGGGTGGTACAAAATAATTTCACCCATTACAATTATTATTTCAACGCCAATAACAAAATAAATGCAGTGCTCGAAAGGGCTAAAGCAGCACAGAGAGACGACTACACTAAAATACTTTCTTACTACCCTTATAGCCTTGAAAACACTGCCAGCCAAAAAACAGAATTAGACTCCGTTATCTATAAAGCCACTGCCGGTATTTTGCTGCACGATCTCCGGAACGACTGGATCGACAACATGTACCTGCTGATGGGCAAAGCATATTATTTAAGAAAAGATTTTGATACGGCTGCAGCTACTTTTCAATTCATCAACTACAATTTATTTCCGAGGAAAAAAGATGAAGACGGCGACCGCATTGTTGGCACTACCGAAGATGCGGCCAGCGGCAGGATCAGTATTGCCAATAAAGAAAAACAAAACATCCTTCAAAAGGTGATGTCGCAACCACCCAGCAGGAATGATGCGCTGATCTGGATGGCACGCACTTTAACTGAGCAGGGTGAATACGGGGAAGCCTCCGGCCTCATCCATACTTTACAAAATGACCCCAACCTTCCCAAACGTTTGGTAGATGACCTGAGCGATGCCAATGGCTATTGGTTTTACAAACAGGGCATTTATGATAGTGCAGCAGTGTATCTGGAGAATGGCCTCAGCACATCAGAGACCAAACAGGATAAAGGAAGATCAGAATTTTTACTTGCCCAACTGTATGAGCTCAACAAGCAATATGATAAGGCAAGCATGTATTATGATCTGGCTTCTTCGCATACCACCGATCCCCTGCTTGATATTCATGCCCAGTTGAACAACGCTAAAATGCGCAAAGGCAATAATGACAAAGAACTGGACAACGGTATCAACAACCTCACAAAACTTGCCAGGAAAGATAAATTTGAAATGTACCGTGATATTATCTTCTATTCGGCCGGCGAACTGGCCATGCAAAAGCCCGATACCAACCAGGCAATTCCTTTTTACAACAAAAGCCTTCAATACAACGAGAACAATGTTGTGTATAAGAACAAAGCATTTTTGCAATTAGCAGAGATCGCTTACAACAGGAAGCAATACAAAGATGCTTTCCGTTTTTATGACAGCCTGCAATCTGGCGACACCACGTTGAATGATTTGTTGGCAAGCATCCAGAACAGGCGCAATGCACTTTCTAAAATTGTTGAAAAGATCAACACCATTGAAAGAGAAGACAGCCTTCAAATGGTAGCTGCAATGGACCCGCTGGCGAGGGAAGCATTTGTAAAAAAGATATCTAAAAAATTAAGAAAAGCACAGGGGTTGAAAGAAGATGAAAACAGTTCAGGCAGCAGCAACGACATCATCACTTTTGACAGCGATAAAAATAAACCGACTGATCTTTTCCCAACCAGCAGCGGCAAAGTGAGCGACTGGTATTTTTACAATGCTTCAACCAAAGCGAAAGGCTTTAATGACTGGAAAAGAAAATGGGGAAACAGGGCCAATACGGATAACTGGCGCAGAAAAAGCGCTGCTGCAGACGCTGCTCCAAAAATGCAGGAAGATGTAACCATGGGTAATATGAACCCGGATGACGATACGCCGGTTCCGGTGGTTAAGGCCCCAGATAATTCAACAAAGAAAGCTGCTTTTAAAAAAGATGGCGATGCCGGCGAACAAGCTGGAGATGTGAGTTATGAAGGCTTAATGTCGAACCTGCCGTTAACCCCTGAAAAATTAACTGCCAGCAAACACCTGGTGGCTGTAAACCTGTTCGACCTGGGCAAATTATTTCAGCAGGAATTGGAAGATTACCAGGAAGCCATCAATACCTACGATCAGTCGCTCAGGCGTTTTCCTGATTCTGTTTACGAAGGAGAAATTTACCTGAACCTGGCTTACTGCTACAACAAACTGGGCAATACAGCCAAGGCAGATTACTACAAAAAAATGTTGCGTGACCAGTTTGGCAACAGCAAAGCACTGCAAACGCTGAACA
>CAXTPJ010000364.1:0-4425 GCA_964245855.1 uncultured Ferruginibacter sp.
TTGGGCGATGAACTGGTACCGGATTATATTACCAGTGTGAAGCGTAGTGGTGTTTATGGGTGGCCTTATTCTTATTTTGGACAGCACGAAGACCCAAGGATGAAAGACAAGCAAAATACTGCACTGGTGAAAGCGGCCATTGTTCCGGATGTTCCGGTGGGATCGCATACCGCTTCGCTTGGGTTGGCATTTTATAACAAAGATGCATTTCCTGCCAAATATAAAAATGGCGCCTTTATAGGGCAGCATGGTTCCTGGAACCGTTCGGTATTATCTGGTTACAAGGTTTTATTTGTGCCATTTGCAAACGGTAAACCATCGGGCAAGTTGGAAGATTTTTTAACAGGATTTGTTGCCAATGCGGATAAGAGCGAAGTATATGGCCGGCCGGTTTGTGTAACCGTAATCCAGGATGGATCGATGCTGGTTACAGATGATGCAAGCAATACGATCTGGAGAGTAAGTGCAAAAAAGTAAGTAACACTTTATTAATAGCATGGTGAGTTGTGAAGAGAAATGAACGAACTTTCACAATTCACCATTTTTATTTTATGGCATAACAGATGAATTTATACAATATCATATCGCTCATTATAATACTGGCATCTTTCTTTGCCATCATCAACCAGCGCTTTTTTAAGTTGCCTAATAATGTTGGTGTAATGCTGATCGCTATTGTAGTATCGATCCTTGTTATTTTTGTTAATTATAATTTTCCCGGAACATTTACACAGACTAAAACGCTGATTGGCCAGGTAGATTTTTCTGACTTGCTGATTGGTGTGTTACTTAATTTTTTGTTATTTGCAGGCACCATACAAATACGCATCAAAGAACTGCGGCAACAGCGTTTGCCCGTATTGCTTTTTGCCACCCTGGGTGTACTACTATCTACAGTTATTATTGCCACCATTTTATATTACATTGCCAGTTTTGTTGGAGTAAAAATGCCTTTCACTCACTGGCTTTTATTTGGCGCCCTCATATCCCCTACTGACCCGGTTTCGGTGCTTGGATTGACAAAAGAAGTTGCCATTCCAAAGTCGCTGGAAACAAAAATTGCCGGTGAATCTTTGTTCAATGATGGTATTGCACTGGTACTGTTTGTATCAATTTTACATGCCATTCATAATCCTGATGATGCAGTAAGTTTTATCAGCATCGGGAAAGTTTTTTTGATTGAAGTGTTAGGCGCTATTGCACTGGGTATCGCTTTAGGTTTTATTGGCTTAAGGGTGTTGGCCAAAACTCCGGATCCGAAAATACATGTAATGTTTTCTCTGGCAATGGTAATGGGTGGTCAGTTGCTGGCAGATAAACTCAATATTTCTGCGCCGCTGACAATGGTTAGTGCTGGCATTTTCTTTGGCAATTTTGGCAAGCAATACGCCATGGATGAAAAAACAGTGGATTATCTTGATACTTTTTGGGAGATCATTGATGAAATTTTGAACGTGGTACTTTTCGCATTGATAGGCTTCCAATTGCTGTTCATTAAAAATGTTGGTGATTACTGGAAAGCAGGGCTGATTGCTATTCCCGTAGTTTTGCTGGCCCGTTTTATATCAGTTTATCTGCCATCACTAATCATCAGGCTGCAAAAAAAAATGCCCATGCGGGTGATCATGTTTTTAACATGGGGTGGATTAAGGGGTGGCATTTCTATAGCGTTGGCGCTTACACTGAGTTCCCGTTTACATAAAGACCTTTTCCTTTTCATAACTTATTGCGTGGTGGTATTTAGTGTAGTGGTTCAAGGCTTAAGCCTGGAACGTTTGTTTTTGAAAAGCAAGCCGGGAAAACGACCTGTTATTGGAGGGAATGGAGATGTTGAGAAGATCAATTGATTTGGCGCTAAGAGTTGGGTTCGGGAGATTAGCAGTTTAGGGGTTTAGCTGTAGTCAAGGCATCCTAACTTTTGAAAGTTTTTGCTGTGAAAATTATTTTGTTGGTTTTTACCACAGCCATAAACTTTAGTTACAGTAACTAACTGCCAGCCAAATGAACATTGATCAAAAATTTCGCAAGTATATTTTAACTGCCACTATTATGGCGCCCATGACATTCATTATGGCCACTGTTGGTGTATTAAGAAATTATGGTTGGAGAGATGGCTTTGTATTAAAGCAGTTTACAACCTGGTTTACCATGTTTCCCATTGCATATATTGCTGCGTTGATTGTGATACCACTGGCCAATAAATCGGTAAGCCGGATAAAATTTACTGAATAAAAAAGGGAACATTGCTGTCCCCCTTTTCTTTATCGAACCATAGTTTATTTATGCACCTACTTTTGCTGCAATCTTTGTTAGTAAAGCATGGTTGGCTTTTAACATTGCATTGTTTGCCTTCAGTAATTTGTTGTTTTCAGCTACGAATTTTGCATTGCTTTGGATAGCTTTAAAGTTTTTTTCAAGCATGGCTTTGTTGCCTTTGATAGCCGCTGCATTGCCTTTTAAAATCTTGTTGTTGTCAGCGATCATTGCATTGTTCTTTACAAGTATTTTGTTGTTTGCATCTACCTGTTTTGTTACGTCTGCCATAATGTTGATTGTTTAATAGTTTACAATTGTTTTAAGTTAATAATAGAATAAATATAGCATATTTGTATAAATAGCCATTCTTTAACCCTGCAACTTATGCTGATTGAATAGTTCAAACAAACATATCCGCAAAATTCCCATTGCCTATTTTATCTTTTTAGCCATAACGCTGATCAGTTGGGTTACTTGTACCTGGGCGATGGATTTAGCAGCGCTGTATGCAAGGCGTTGGCCTGCGGCGCTTACCATGGTATTCGGTTCTTTCATTGCCGGCAGCAGTCCTGAAGGGAGTGCCGCTATCGCTTACCCTGTTTTTACTTTGCTGCTGAATATTCCTCCCGCTGTTGCAAGAAATTTTGCTTTTGCCATACAAAGCATTGGCATGACCTCCGCCACGCTGCTTATTATAGGGATGAAGATTAAGGTTGAGTGGAATTACATAAAATTTGTAACAATCGGTGGTGTGTTTGGATTGGTGTTCGGCACATACCAGGTGGTGCCATTGATTGCCCCGGTGATGGCCAAACTATTTTTTGTATCGTTGTGGTTGAGCTTTGGTATTGCCCTGTGGTTAGAGAACCGAAAGCCAACGAGGCAGGTGTTTGACCATATCCTTAATTTCAAAAGAAAAGACCAGGTCAACCTAGTCCTGTTTGGTTTTATTGGGGGCATCATCTCTTCCATTTTCGGGACAGGCATCAATATATTCACTTATTGCCTGATGACAATTTTTTATGGCGTTTCTGAAAAAGTTGCCACTCCTTCTTCGGTTATCATCATGACCATTGAAACATTGCTCGGCTTCTTTTTACATAGCCAGGTCATCGGAGATTTTCAGCCGGCTGCTTTGGAAATGTGGATAGCCTGCATTCCGATCGTAGCATTTTTTGCTCCATTGGGAGCTTTTATGGTAAGTAAACTTCCAAGAAAAAGGATCGCACAATTTTTATACATCATATTGATCGTACAGTTTATTGGAGCAATGTGGGTAATTAAACCTGCTGCAGATAAATTACTAATGTGTGCTGTGGTATTTGCTTCTGGCCTGGGCATTTTTACTTACCTGGCCAAAGTGCGTAAAACATAGTTGTTGCATCTTCCATTTAATTAAAATGGCATGATTTTGTGGCAAAAGGTTGTACAAAAAACTTGTTATGCCAAAGATCATCTCTGCAAAAACTTTCCCTGATCGATTAACAGAAAAAAGAATTCATGAGCATTTAACCAACAAAGCTGACCTGATATCTGAGGCAGATATTAAAAATGTAAATGCCGGCGTTTTTGGTGACGGCAGCAAGGTTGCACCTGAACAAAGCACCGGCAAAACATCGGAGCATAAGAACGACGATGATGATGTTGAAACTCCCTGGAATATATTAGAATCTTAAAACGCAAAACCCGAAATAATTTTAGGGCAGCATACCTGCAGCCCTAAATGCTTTATTCAACTGTTATATTTCCCTCTATAGAATCATCCAGTGTTTTGCCTATTATAGCACCCACTGCCCTTTTCAATAAACCAATGGCTGCATTGTGTTTGGTGTCCCAATAATATCCTTCATCCGGGGTAACTTTTATAACAGAAATTCTTGGATCATCTTCCCCTTCCGTAAACCAAACCTTCAGGATCGGCTGCCAAAGTTCTTTGATCAATGTTTTATCTTTATTAATTGCCGCTGTTCCGGAAAGGCTTAAAAAATCTGAATAACTCGATCCCTGGAAAAGCAATCGTACCGTTTGATCTCTTAATAACTCACTATTTTTATTACTATCGCTTGCGCTGAGGAACCAGATATTTCCTTCCGCATCTACTTTTTGAACAGACATGGGCCTTGTTGAAAAACCTTCGGGGTTAAGGTTTGTACAAAAGAAACAGGTACC
>CAXTPJ010000365.1:0-4416 GCA_964245855.1 uncultured Ferruginibacter sp.
TAAGAAGCAGGTAGAAGTGGAGTAGAGGCAATGGTGAATGGTCAATAGTCAATGGTCAATAGGGATGGTAATCAATCCATGGGCTACGGACTATCGAACATGGCCAGTCATCTGTCGCTTTATTAAAATTATCCTTACTTTAGCTTTCTTAAAAATATACGCCATGAAAAAAGTATGCCTGCTGCTCTTTTCTTTAATTGCCATCACTAAATTTTGTTTGGCCAATAATGTAAACCCTGCTGATACTTTTCCGCCAGATTTTGGTAAGGGTAAAACCTATCTCTATGTTGTTGCCATGCCCGGCTATTTCCAGGTGAACAAGGCATTGAATAAAATTTTGGAAAAGGAGTACACCGGCGATTATGAAGTAATTGATGTACGGGATTTTACCACAGGTTCAAAAAAACAAAATGTAAAGACCTATTCTTTTGCTATGATCTATGATAACCAGGATGGCTATTTTAGTGCAGGTGGAAGGGTAGGGCCGGAAACAAATTATTCCTGCGGGGTAAAGGATGGCGCTTCCGGCAAATTGTACCGGCTTCCCTACGAGGGCGGCAACTACAATAAAGTCATCAAATTTTACATTCAACGTTTGGAACAGATAAGGAAGGCGAATGAAGAGGCGAAATAGCTAAACTATTGCTTTTGAAAATGGGTTATCCCCCCGTTGCAAAACCTTCAAAAACGGTCATTCCTCCATCAATAAAAATACTGGCGCCGGTTATATAATCGCTGTCGTCGCTGGCTAAAAAAACAGCAAGTTTGCCAATGTCTTCCGGCACACCAATCCGGTTGTACGGAATCAATGTCATTAAGCTGTTGTATGCTTCCGGTGTACTCCATGCTGCAGTGTTGATAGGTGTTTTAATGGCACCCGGACAAATACTGTTCACCCTTATTTTATTGCCGCCGTATTCCTGCGCCAGTGTTTGCATCAGCATTTTAATGGCGCCTTTGGAAGCCGCATAATTGGCATGGCCGGCCCATGGTATCAATTCATGTACACTGCTCATGCAAATAATTTTTCCTGCAGCAACGGAACGTTCCGGCACAACACCCCTTCTCAAAAATTCACGGACGGCTTCTCTTGCGCACAAAAACTGGCCGGTTAAATTTACATCGATCACCAGTTGCCATTGTGCCAGCGTCATTTCATGAAATTTGGCATCCTGCTGCAACCCTGCGTTGTTCACCAATATATCAATGGTGCCAAAATGTGCAATGGCATCTTTAAACATGGCGGTTACTTCCGCTTCGTTGCTTACATCTGCTTTCAGCGCAATGGCATTGCTGCCGGCCTGTTTTATTTTTTCTACTACTGCTTCAGCAGCATCCGGTTTAGATACATAATTAACCACTACATTGGCGCCTGCTGCTCCTAACGAAATGGCAACACCTTCTCCAATACCACTGTTGGCGCCGGTTACCATCGCTGTTTGTCCTGCCAATTTTTGTTCGTTTGCCATGCGCTGTAATTTTATTTAGAAAACAGTTTTGTGTTTGTTTGATTTTGTCCTGATGGCAATCTTAGGATTAAAATCTACCAATAATTTTTAAATTCAACAACCTTGGTGTAAGCCTGTTGGGAATGCTGTACACGGTGTTGGAAAAATCTTTTATCAATTGATAAGAGATGGTGTTTGGCCTGTCTATTAAATTGAACACTTCAAAGCTTAGCCAGATGTTATCAAAACCACGGAAGGGACTGTGGCTTCTTCGGCTGCTTTTTTCATCCAGCAACAAAGCGCTGAAGCCGATATCAACCCTGATGTATGGATCAATTACCAAACCATTGCGGTAACGTGGATTGTTAGGAATATTGAATGGCATATTACTACCATAGATCATACTCAAGTGAACCCGAAAATTTTTATTGGTGGACAAATAATCCTGCAGAAATAAACCTACCGTTAACATACGGTCTGTTGGGCGGCGCACCCAGCCTACATCCTGGCGCACACTGTCTGCAACTACCTGGTCTGCTGTTTTAGGGCCAATCACTTCGCCGCCGGCATTTTTATATTGATAATAATAATCACCATCAATGTTTTCTTTGGTCTTCATTAAACCAATGCTCAACCAGCTTTCTGCATCTTTTACCAGTTCAGTGTATAGCCTTGTTTCTAAACCATACGCATAACCTTTGGCCTTGTTGTTGCCAAAATAACGGATGCGTACGTTGTCAACATCATAAGGTATCAGGTCCCGGATGTTTTTATAATATGCTTCGGTGGTAATGCGGAAAGGCCTGCTTTCTGTTTTGAAATTGTAATCTAAACCGGCAACTACCTGGTAACTTTTCTGTGATTTAACGGTAGTGTTTACTGTGCCGTTAAATGCCCTGAGTTCACGGTAAAAAGGTGGTTGATCGTAAATGCCTGCAGCCAGTTTAAACACTACATCTTTTTTCCAGCCCGGCTTAATGCTGACCTGCGCCCTTGGGCTGATCAAAAATTCTTTGTTGAGACTGTTGTAATTATAGCGAACTCCGGCCTGCAAAGTAATATCGGTTTTATTGTTGCTGAAGTTGATATTGTCCTGTACGTAACCACTGTATTTTTTTATACTGAGGCCGGCAGTACTGTTTAAAAAAGTACTCAGCCTCCCGGTGTTAACGGGCAATGAATAACCTGCACTGTCCTGGTATTCCCATTCATACAATTTGTCGTTGATGTTGGTTTGTTCAATGCTGTTGCCAAACTGTATCACATGTTTTCCTTTTTCCAGCGTGCCTTTTAGTGCGGCGTTCCAAACGGCAATGTTCAATGTATTGCGGCCATAGTTTTGGTAATAGCCCGCACCCAAAGGATTAATAATCTGGCCGAACGTACTGCTGTTGTTATCAAAGTCACGGTCGCCGAATAAATAAGCGCCAGCTATATCGAAGTTCTCATTTTCCTTATTTTGAAAACGGCTGACCATCCACTTCAACTTTAATTTTTTATTTACCTGGTTGATGGCACTTAAGCCAATAAAATTGGTTTTATAACCATCCCTTTCCTGGCCTTCAAAATAAATGTCCAGTCCAAGATTGGCAGTGAACAAAGGTGAAAAAACAGAGGTTGTTTTCTGGGCGCTTTCCGGTATCAGTTTAAAAGCAGTGGTAGAAAAATTACCGAGCGCTTCCAGTTGCCATTTGTCGCTGAGCTTGTAAGTAACGTATGCCTGTGCATCGGTTGAAGTTGGCGTGTACACACCTTTTGTTTGCTGGCTGCTCAATAAATTGCTGTTGGTTTTGGTACGCAGGCCAACCAGGTAAGTAACCCGCTTGTCTTTGGTTGAACCTTCCAAATGAAAACCCTGTTCTAACAGACTCAGATAAACAGACCCGCCAAACTGCTTTGGTTTTTTGTACTGGATGTCGAGCACACTGCTCATTTTATCGCCATACTTTGCCTGGAAACCGCCATTGTAAAAACTAACATTGCCGGCCATTTCAGGATTGATAAAACTCAGGCCTTCCTGCTGGCCGCTTCTTACGAGGTAGGGGCGGAATATCTCAAAGTCGTTGATGTAAATTAAATTTTCATCGTAGTTGCCGCCACGGACGCTGTATTGAGAAGTTAACTCATTGTTGCTGCCCACCAAACTTTGAATGAGTTTTTCGATGCCGCCGCCCGGCACCGGCATGGCCATTGCACTTTTGGGATTTATTTTAGTAAGGCCTACCTCCGTCCGTTCCCTTGTATCACCCACAACCACCGTGGTGAGCATTTGATTAGACCGTTCCATTTTAATAACGGCCTGCTCTTCTTCATTTTCGCTGAGAAAGAAAGTTTGTTGTTTGGCTTTATAGCCACTGTGTGAAAATATCAACGCAAAACTTTTATTGGCTGCAACCCGGATACGGAAAGTGCCGCTGTCGCCGGTAACGATGCCGGCATTTTTTCCTAAAATGCTTACAGAAACCGATTGTACCGGGTTGTCATTTTCATCGATCACTTTGCCGCTTACATAAGCCGATCTTTTTTGTGCAGCAGCAGTAAAACAAAGCATTGATAACAGAATGCCGGCAATTAGTCTCATGTTGTGAAGGTAAATGTTTTCCTGTTTTTTTAGACTGGATAAAAATAACGTTTGTTGATAAATGGCAGGTAGTTTTTGCTAATTTGTTATATTTATTGAATATGACCCTTAATAAAACAATGATGCGCTTAGTTTTCTGTTTAACCAGCTTTTTATTTAGTGTTAATTTGTGCCGATCGCAGGGATGGGATATTTACCAGGGCATTGCAACGTACAAACAACATGGCATAAAGAGCAGGGCAATGATGTATAATTACAGTCCTTATAAAACAAGGTCAGTTGATCTTTTTAACCGCAATGGCCAAATACAGGAGCATATTGATTTTGATACCATCAAAGGGCAATATTTCAGAAGGAATGTTTTTCAATACGACAGCAGCCAGCAGT
>CAXTPJ010000366.1:0-4388 GCA_964245855.1 uncultured Ferruginibacter sp.
GCAGCATCGCCCTTTATGAATGGGATAGAAAACAGTTGCAGAAAGTTTGAATCTACAGCAGCCAATTTATCTTCCTTAAACTGCTTATCCTGGTACTTAATAAATGGCTGGCCTATTTTTGTCAAACGGGTAGAAGCTTTCACTTCAGGATAAGCATTCTTCATCCCTCCACCCACCGCAACATCTACCATTGGATAATCACTCATCGTTCCATTATCGAGCAAATGCAAATCAACCCGGTAAATATTATCCGCTTCCACCGGCATTGAATCATACGTTAATTCACTGCGCAAATATGCACTGATGAGCAGGCAGCAGGTAAGCCCTACAGATAACCCAATAATGTTGATGAAAGAAAAAGTTTTCTTCTTCATCAAATTGCGCCAGGCTATTTTGAAATAACTTTTAATCATGGCTTATTATTTATCAATTGAACAGCCGTACTTACTTTTTCATTTGCGGGTAGAGAGGGATCGGTGCTGCAAACTTTTATTCAATACTTGGTTTTCTACATCACCTGCTGCGCATTGTTCATCTTTTTGTTGTTCAGTAGAGAGATCATGTACAAGTGTGCGACGCCACCGAAGTTGAATGAAGAGCTCCAGTCCGGCTCAAAATATTTTTCTGGAGATAAACAATACTTTTTGCATTAATGGTATTTCCAACACCCATTGCCGGTTGCCACAGTTTCCTTCAGTTAGCAGGGTGGGTTGTTTGCTCCGTCTGTAAACTTTTTACAGGATGAGCCAGTGCTGCTTTAATGTTTGAAAACTCACCATAAAAGATACAATGATTACATTGATATAAACTTGCATATCCCAAGAAAATTATCCAACGTAATTATAAAGAGATGCTCATCAGCATTCTCCAAAAGTCTCCCCAACGGGGAAATGTAGAGGAGCTTTCTACAATGGGCTCAAAATATTTTCCGTCACCGTTTGCCCATCCAGCATTCGGATGATGCGGTGACTGTAGCGGGCATCATGCTCACTGTGGGTTACCATTATCACTGTAGTACCCTGCTCATTCAACTCTGTCAGCAACTGCATTACTTCATTACCGTTGCTGCTGTCGAGGTTACCCGTAGGTTCATCCGCTAAAATTATTTTAGGATTGTTTACTACCGCCCTGGCAACGGCCACACGCTGTTGCTGACCACCACTCAATTGTTGCGGATAGTGGTTACGGCGGTGCATGATCTGCATTTTATCCAGCACTTCTTCTACCCTTTTTTTTCTATCGGCTGCTTTCACGCCGGTATAGATCAATGGCAGTTCTACATTCTCAAAAACCGTTAGTTCATCGATCAAATTAAAACTCTGGAAAACGAAGCCAATATTGTGTTTGCGCAGGTCCGCCCTTTTGCGTTCATTAAACTTAGACACCTCAATACCATTGAATACAAAGCTCCCGCCATCCTGGTCATCGAGCAAACCAAGTATGTTGAGCAAAGTACTTTTGCCACAGCCGGAAGGCCCCATGATGGCAACAAATTCGCCTTCTTTAATATGAATGGAGAGGTTGCTGAGTGCTACCGTTTCTACTTCTTCGGTGCGGTACACTTTTTCCAGGTTGGTGATCTTGATCATATGTTTTTAATTGAGTTGTTGATTGGTTGTATCAGTAAACAAAAATATAACTACCGGGCGCCAGTCCAAATGAATCGTTGCGGTTTTCTTCCGGTATTGCAATAGCAGCTTTTTCTGTGATAGCTGCTACGGCCGGTGCCGCCTCCAATGCGTATGTACCGTAATCTTTTTTCATCCCATCACACCTGATTTCTTTCGAAGAACAGAAAAGACCAACAAATAAAAACAGCAGTGATAGTTGTGCTACTTTTTGTTTCATATAATGTGTTTATTAGGTTATTATTTTTAGGTTGCTGGTGTAAAATATTTTTTGCTGACCAGCAGTTGTTTCTTATGGCGACATCGTTGTGTCACTCACTTGTACTTTTAGTTTTTCATGGCATCTTTATGTCACCCTTATTATTGAACAAATGCCGGTGTATGGATGCTCCTGCCCTAGTTTCCCCTTCAGGGGGCAGAGGGGGCCCTATTTCTTCAACACCAATTCCTGTATCGTTCCGTAATTTTCATAGCTGCTGGTGATCACTTTATCACCCGGTTTCAAACCTTCCAGCACTTCATAATAATCCGGGTTCTGACTGCCCAGTTTGATCGGATCCAGTTTGTACGCCATCGTACCACTTTCATTTACTTTAAATATCCAGTTGCCGCCGGTTTGCTGGTAGAAGCCGCCTTTCGGTAAAAGGATCGCTTTTCTTTCATCGCTCAACGCTAAATGAATTTGCAGGGTTTGTCCCCGGCGGATGCCTTCCGGCACTGAATCGGTGAATTGCATATCAACCTGGAACCTGCCGGCCGTAACCTGCGTGTACACCTTCCTGATAGTAAGCATGTATGTTTTGCCGGCTATGGTAGCATCGCCTTTTAACCCGATAAAAACCCTCGATAAATAATGCTCATCTACATCTACTTTTACTTTAAAACCACTGGTAACATCTATCTGGCCCAACCTTTCGCCTTTGTTTTTATTCTGCCCTATCTCTGCATCCAGTGCGGTCAATTGCCCGTCCACCGGCGCTCTTACAATCAGGTCACCTACTTTTTTACGCATCAGCGCCAATGTATTCTGCATACGGCTGTACGATTCATTGGCCTGGCCTACCTGTTCTTTCATGGAAGCGCCATCCTGTTTCAAAATATCCTGTGCTAATTTTTTTCTTGTTACCTGGTAGTTGTACAAGTTTTCACTTGACTCGTACTCCTGGCGGCCAATGGCCTTTTGGGCATACAGTTTTTTGTTTACATTATACAAACGCTCTGCTTCTTTTAAAGCATTCTCCACATCAGCCATCTGGTTCTGCCGGGTGATTGAATTTTGTTCAGCGTTATTTTTTGTATTCTGCATTTGTGTCAACACATTGAATACTGCTGTCTGTTCGTTGGCCAGTTGCAATTCAAGATCGGTATTGCTCATGCGAAGGATTGGTTGGTCTTTCTTCATGATGGCGCCATCTTCTACAAACTTTTCTTCAATCCTTCCTCCCTCCATTGCATCAAGATAAATAGTGGTAACGGGCATCACTACCCCATTTACCGGTATAAACTCCTGGAACGGGCCTTCTTTAATTTCGCTGATGGTGATCCTTTCTGTTTCAACATTCAGTTTCGATTTACCGGAGGTTAAAATATAGCTGCCCATGATCAATGCGATCAGTAATACGATACCGCCAATGGTTAGTATTTTTTTCCTGTTCCAGTATTTCTTCTCAATTACCCTATCCATTTTACCTTGATTTTGTTGTATTGATTGTACGATGTATGATGGTTGATTCAAAAAAAGTTGATTTTGCCTGCTTCTGTTCCTTAAAGCTATGCCAAAACATAAGTTACTGATTGTTAATCACTTAAAACCTATTGACTAAAAACTGTGTACGCTATTGATACAAAAACTGTCCGGTTTTGATACAGTTGCCAGATGCCTGGGATCCATTCGTTTTAGCCAGCCGGCAAATTCACTTTATCCGGTTACAAAGAAAACCTGCGTTGTACAAAACTCCGTCTTTGTTTCTGGATGTTCCAAAGGTCGGCAGCATTGAATACTTTTTTTTGCTGCGGCCTGCATTCAGTAGCGATGGTTTCTTTTACGATGTTGATGAGTTTAGCTACTTCTGTTACAGGTAAACTGGTTAAGTAGTTGTTGTGTTGCTTTTTCATGCTGTTACTTTTTTGTGTTTGATTTGGGGAATGATTTTTATAATGCGAACCTTCTTTGTACAAAACTTCTTTTTTGGCGCTGGATGTTCCAGAGGTCAGCAGCGCTGAATTGTTTTTTTGTTGCTGCAGGAACAACTGTTGCAATTGTTTCAGGAACAATGCTGGTTAATTTTTCCATTGCCTGGTTTGTCAAGCTGGTAAAAAATCCGGTGGCGGTTGTTTGCTTTTTCATGACTTTAATTTTTTATTGTTATAATTTTTATTTTCGGTTGAAACAGTAGTAAGCAACAACGTGCCAAAAAACAAACTGCTATTTATCAATGCTTTATGAAGACTTTCTGTAAAGCAGTGTACGCTTTCGATACATCGTATATCCTCTTTTGATACAGTTTACAAGCGCTGGAAATTTTTATTATACAGGCGCAAAAAATCATTTTAAAATGCGGTAACATTGTACCCGAAAGAGAACGGATAATAGTACGCCATTGCAAAAAATTAGTTACAATTGCTGATTCAAAAGGCAGGACCATTGACTGCCGATTATAATTACGAATGCACAAGAGTGCGACGCCAATGCAGTTCCACAAAGGTTTTCAGCCCGGTACAAAAAAATTAAAACATGAACTTAAAGAATGCCTGCATACT
>CAXTPJ010000367.1:0-4385 GCA_964245855.1 uncultured Ferruginibacter sp.
TGCATACAGTTGGATGATCCTTTTTATTGCTGTTGCAATCATCAATAGCGTTGGTTCTTTAAGTGGTTCTGCATTGATACACGAGGTTACCAAACCTTTGTTGATGCCATTATTACTTTTACAGCTTTTTTCATGCAAACCGCAACCTATTGATCGAAATTTGATTGCTGCTGCCTTACTTTTTTCCTGGATAGGCGATGTATTGTTACTATTTGAAGATAAAGACCCATTATTTTTTATCGTGGGATTATCAAGTTTTTTGCTTACCCATCTTTGTTATATTGTTTATTTTATAAGAGTAAAAAACACAATGCCTTCGCTGCTCCGCAAACAGCCCTGGATGGCAGCATTGACCGCCGGTTATGGCATCAGCCTTATCAATTTATTGCAACCTTCACTGGGGGAAATGAAAATACCGGTGATCATTTATGCCATCGTTATTTGCAGTATGGTAATAACAAGTTTACATGTTTACTTAAAAGTTAACTCTCCCGCAAACTACCTTTTTATCGCCGGGGCAATATTGTTTGCAGCATCCGATTCTATTCTTGCTGTCAATAAATTCTTTAAGCCCATTCCGGCAGGTGGCCTTCTTATTATGCTTACCTATTGTGCTGCACAATTTTGCATTTTACTTGGGGCAATTAAAAGAATTTATAGTCAATAAGCCTTCATGAAAGGTACCCGTTTGAATATGTATCTTAAATTACCTGCTTTGATTTGTTAAATTCCATTGGCATCTTAACAAATAGTTAGTGCGATTTTTAAATTCTTTACGATAAATTAATACCTTGCCGCAATATGAAGCAACAAAATAATTTTATATTTTCAACTGATTCTGAACCACATCGTATAAGGACTAAAAAGATCCTGAAAGAGCATCCGCAAATAAGGCACCTGATCGGAAAAAATCCAAAAACCATATTTGCTATTATTGGCTTGGTGGCAATACAGGTTGGCGCTGCTTATCTGGTATCTGACCTATCCTGGTGGTGGGTATTTGGTGTTGCTTATGTGGTAGGCGCTTTTGCCGATCATGCCTTGTTTGTTATGATCCATGAATGTGCACACCGTTTATTGTTTAAAAAGCCCGAAGCCAACAGGCTGGCTGGTATCCTCGCCAATGTTCCGCAATTATTTCCGAGTTCAGTTTCTTTTGAACGTTATCATATCAAACATCACTCCTTCCAGGGCGTGCATGAGCTGGATGCTGATCTTCCAAACCATTGGGAAGCTAAACTCATCGACAATTATTTTATTGGTAAAGTGATCTGGCTATTGTTTTACCCGGTATTCCAGGTGTTCCGTATCAGCCGTTTAAAAGAGATCAAACCTTTTGATACCTGGGTTGCTTTGAACTGGTTGGTGCAAATAGCCTTCATTGTTTTTGTTACCTGGATCTGGGGACCGAAAGCTATTATCTATTTACTGGCAAGTTTCTTCTTTTCTGTTGGCTTACATCCTTTAGGGGCCAGGTGGATACAGGAACATTATTTAACGCATGGCGAACAGGAAACTTACAGTTACTATGGCCCGTTGAACAATGTTGCTTTTAATGTGGGCTATCACAATGAACACCACGATTTTCCCTCTATTCCTTGGAACCGTTTGCCAAAGATCAGGGAAGGCGCTCCTACTTTTTACAACACGTTATTCTATCATACTTCGTGGACAAAATTGTTCTTCCGCTTTTTGTTTGACAAAGAGATTTCTTTGTATTCAAGGATTGTTAGAAAAGACCGTGGGCGTGTTAAGTTAACAGACGAATCTAAACCGGATGTTGAATTAGTGAACTCATAATCATAAAATATTTTTTACAAAGGGCTGTTATCAAACAGCCCTTTTTTATTTTTGACAAGTTCTACCAATTCTATTTTTTATGAACCGCATCGACCGGGTTTCTGCCATACTGATACAACTGCAATCGAAGAAGATCGTAAAAGCGCATGAAATAGCCGACCGGTTTAACATCAGCCTGCGGACGGTTTACCGGGATATTAAAGCGCTGGAAGAAGCCGGCATTCCGTTATCTGGCGAAGCCGGTGTTGGTTACAGCATTATGGAAGGATACCGTTTGCCGCCCGTGATGTTTACCAGGGAAGAAGCCATCGCTTTTTTAACAGCCGAAAAAATGGTAGAGAAGCTGACAGATCCATCTTCCCGCAAACATTATGGCGAAGCAATGTTCAAGATAAAATCTGTGTTGCGCTATTCAGAAAAAGAATTGCTGGAAGACATGGGCAGCTACATTGAAGTGGTGCAGAACCCATACCTGCCTGCACAGGAAAACAATGCCATTCACCTGCAAAGCATTTTAAAAAGTATTGCGGCAAAAGAAGTAATGGATATTGGCTATTTTGCCAATCATGACCAGCGATACAGTAACCGGGAGGTAGAACCGATCGGCATTTTTTATTCCGGTAACTACTGGCACCTGATCGCTTATTGCAGGCTGCGAAAAGACTACCGCAATTTCAGGACAGACCGCATCAGCTATATCAACACCAATGGTAAATCTTTTGATAAGCAACACCCGTCGCTGCAATCATTTCTTACCAAGATAAGCAAGGATAGAGAAATGTTTACGATTGTAGTTTTAGTTGATAAATCCATCTTGCAATATTTTGGCGATCAGAAATATTATAATGGGTTTGTATCACAAAAGGAAGTAAACGGGAGAATGGAAATGACTTTTATTACTGCTTCATTGAAAGGATTTGCCAAGTTCTTTTTACTGTTTGGCGAATACGCTGATATTGTTAGTCCGCCAGGATTGAAAGAAATAATCAACAACACTATCGTGGCCATTTCACAGCGCTTATCCAAATAATATTGCTATTTATTTTTTGCTGTTGACATAGGGCTGTCACTACCCCATGGTTATTTTGTTGTATCATCAAAACAACAACAATCATGACACTATTATCATTGTTCCTGCAGGAACTCGAAAAAGAATCGGTAACCACCAAAAAAATGCTGGAAATTATTCCGGACGATAAATACGACTGGAAGCCGCATCCTAAAAGCATGAATATCCGGCAGCTTTCCACACACGTTGCTGAATTGCCCACCTGGATCGGCATGGCGCTTAACACCAATGAACTCGATTTTGCAACCATGGACTACAAACCCACCGAAGTAAACGACACAGAAACTTTACTGGGTGTGTACGAAACAAGCCTTGCAGATGGCATTAATCAACTAACCAATGGAAAAGAAGAAACACTGGAAGAGCCATGGACATTGCGCAACGGTGAAACGGTTTACAGCACCGATCCCAAAAGGGATATTATAAGAATGGCGCTGTCACAGATCATTCATCACCGGGCACAGTTAGGCGTTTTTCTACGTTTGCTGGATATACCTATTCCCGGAAGTTATGGGCCGAGTGCGGATGAAACGTTTTAGTGAGTTGGTTTAGATGTTTAGGAGATCAGGGTTTAGTCAGTTTATTCTAAAGATATGATGACATGAAAAACAAAAAGTACAAGTGAGTGACACAACGATGTTGATTACAGTTGCTGAAGTTGGTCCCAAAAAACATACTTCAAACACATAAAAAAAGTTGCGGAAATACTTATCCGCAACTTTTTATTATACCCAATCACCAGTAAGTATTTACGCTGTAAAAACCTGTATCATACCCAAAATAGAAGCGAGCATAACTACACATTTCCAGCAATTCATTTGTTTCATTTAATGATTTTTTTATAATACAAAGTTACTTGAATAGCAGCAGGGATTTTTGTTAAAAATTTTACTGTGGAATAGTTGTGGATTGCATTGGGTGAACATAAGTATAATAATTTACCCGGTCTTACTGCAGGTTTGTAGACAATATTACGCTTAATGTTAAATGCTACATTGTAATTATGCTGGCACATTGTTAGACTGTATAAATTATTCAATTCTTAATTTTTAAATTTTGTACAATGAAAAATGAAAAAAATGCGGCTACCAATAGTAAAAGTGATACAACGAAAGATGCCAAATCCATTGCCGCAACGGTAAACAACAGTAACAGCAAAGTAAGCAACGCCCACAGTACAGATTATGACGCAGGCAATGCCACCAGCAGGACAAGGGCAAGATCCGGCAGTGGTTTGAATAATGAAGGAACAACGGTTTCTTATGACGATGAGAGAAGGAATGGTTAAGTAAACTAAATATTTATCAACACTGTAAATCCGTTTTTTGAACGGATTTTTTATTGCAGCAATTTACGATTTGACAGTACCTCTTTGTGGCATTGTTTTAGTCGTTCAGGGGTTAAAATTTATAACATGATAAAAAATATATTTTTTTTTTTTTTTTTTATCTTTTTTTTTTTTTTTGGATGTAATTTTTAATATATGGTTGAAGATAAAATTTCCGATTCTTTCGCA
>CAXTPJ010000368.1:0-4384 GCA_964245855.1 uncultured Ferruginibacter sp.
GTTTACATCGGGCATCTGTTCAATGCGGCGTATGCAGATGGTTATGAGTTGAAAAAAAGCAAAGGCGATAACTACCAATTCACTAAAATAGAAACCGCCAAACTATTGCCCACCTGCAACCAGTGATCTGCTAACTATCCAATCCATCATCCATCCAACCATCCGCTTTATGAAAACAAAAAATTTACCACTCGTTTTTTTACTGAGCATACTATTTTCTTTTTCAGCGTATAGCCAATTAAAATTGAACAGTTACAGCAGTGCTGCTGCCACCATTTACTTAGACTTTGATGGCGAAGAAGTGAACAGCCCGGTTTGGAACAGCGGCGCAACCATTCATTGTGCTGCGCCGTCTTTAAACAGCACACAGATAAACGAAATATTTAACCGGGTGGCAGAAGATTACCGCCCATTCAATATCAACATTACTACCGACATTGATGTGTTTGTTGCCGCACCAATCGATAAAAGAATAAGGGTAATTGTAACGCCTACCAGCGGCTGGTTTACCGGTGTTGGCGGTGTAAGTTACCTGGGTTCTTTCACCTGGGGCGATGATACACCCTGCTTTGTTTTTTGCGACCGGCTTGGCCCTAACAATGCCAAAATGGTGGCGGAATGTTGCTCACACGAAAGCGGACACTCGTTGGGGTTATCTCACCAATCAAAGTATGATGGAAGCTGCAATTTAACAGCCACTTACAATGATGGCACCGGCTCCGGCGAAATTGCCTGGGCACCAATCATGGGCAACAGTTACTACCGCAACATGAGTGGCTGGAGCAATGGCCCAACGCCGTATGGGTGCAGCAATGTGCAGGATAATTTATCGATCATAATCAGCAACAATGGTTTTACATACCGCACGGATGATCACCGGGATGATATCAACAATGCACCAACTGTCATTAACCCATCCAGCATTGCTGTGGAGGGATTGATCAGTACCAGTACAGATAAAGATGCGTTTACTTTCACCCTTTCTCAAAATGCCAACTTTCATTTGGATATAAAACCTTTTAGTGTAAACGCCAACAACGAAGGCGCTGATCTTGACATCAGGGTATCGTTGTATGATGCAGCCAAAAATTTGATCCGCACATACAATCCTGCCGGCTCTATGAGTGTTACCATTGACAGTATTTTAACGGCAGGCAATTATTTTATGGTGGTGGATGGCACGGGCAACAACAACACCAGCGAATATGGAAGCCTTGGTTCTTATACCATCACCGGCATTTCCGGCGTGTTGCCCATTTGCAGTGTAAACCTTGCCGGCAGTGTATTGCAGGACAAACACCAGCTCGACTGGAGCATTACCTGTTATGAAACTATCCGCAGTACAACATTACAATCATCGGTAGATGGTATTCATTTTAACAATGTAAGCAGTGTTGATTACAGGAACAATCACTTCAGTTATACACCGGCACAACCGAACAATCTTTATTATCGTTTAAAGATAACAGGCACTTCGGAAATGGTGGTTTATTCCAACATTATTATGTTGAAAATCAATGTGGCTGCTAACAATTTCGTGGTATCCACTTTCGTTAAAGAAACGATCAGGATCAATGCACCGGGAAACTTTCAATACCGGTTGTTTGACGGGAATGGAAATTGTTTGCTGAAAGGCAATGGCAACACTGGTTTCAACGATGTCGATGTATCAGCAAAACCAAGTGGCGCTTACCTGTTGCAATTAGTTGGCAAACAGGGTAAACAAACAGAGAAGATTATTAAGCAATAAAAATAGTAGTTCTGTACAAGTAAAAAGGGGCAGCGTAATGAACTGCCCTTCTTGCATTTTATACTACTTTTTAAATAGAATCATACTATTTTCTGTTACCAGTATTCTGATTAAGTTTTTTGCCTCCACAGCCGGCGGGCTGCGTACTTGATACGCCGCTGCTTTTGCTTCTTTCAAAAAAATTTGCTCCGCATTTTTTTGAATCCCGGCTTCGCCATCACCGAACCAAAAAAGGCGGCTTATTCAAGTACTGGTAAGTGTAATAGCAACAGTATGTAATTTGAGAATAAACAAGATTTGTTTTTTATCATCTGTTTGATGGCATCATCATCCCCGCCCTGACGGGGCTCACTTGTACTGTTGATTATAATGGCATCTTCAGCCTTATGCTGCAGTTGCTTTCTTTATTTAACTTGTTTTATCCCGCAGATTAATTTTGTATTAATAAGTTTTCCGGCCATTTGCTGCTATGGGTTGTATTATATTAATCCGTAACTTTAGAAAACCCCATTTTATATGTTATGGAGAAAATTTAATGGCGACAGTATTCAACTTCCCATCAAAGACGCTGTAGCAGCAGCCATCACCCGGGAAACCGAAGCAGGGTATCATCTTAAAGTTTGCATTGGAACAGACAGCCAGGTAAAAGGCAAAGAAACCGAATTTGCCACCGTAATTGTTTTTTTACGGGAAGGCCATGGAGGCTTCATGTTCATCCACAATGAAAAAACGTTACTGAAGTACAGCATCAAAGAAAGGATGCTGGTAGAAGTAGCCAAAAGCATTGAGATTGCGTATGAACTCTGCGACCTTTTTACGCTGTATGATGTGGATATGGAAGTGCATGCCGACATCAACACCAATCCCAGCTTCAAGAGCAACGAAGCATTAAGGGAAGCAATGGGGTACATACTGGGAATGGGTTTTGCCTTTAAGGCCAAGCCCGAAGCCTTTGCCAGCAGCAGTTGTGCCAACAAAGTGGTGAACTAACCAAACCCCGTGAGCGGTTATAAACCCTGATGGTGGTTGAAAGTGATTATTATTTTAAACTGACTTCGTAACGTCGCAATTACGATACCTGTCATTGTCACCCTTCTGCAATCTCTTCATTCAGTTCTTCTATCAGCGACAAAATTTTATCCCTGCCCGATTTTTTTACAGCACTGCTTACAAAATGCTGCGGTAAAAACTGCCATGTTTTCCGGAGGGTAGTTAAAAAGAGTTTTACATTTTTGGCAACGATGGCCTGTGTTTCTTTGTCGGCCTTGGTAAAGATCATGGTCAATGGAATTTTCCATTTATCTAACTGGTTGATAAAGTCGATGTCTATTTTTTGCGGTGTATGGCGGGCATCGATCAATACGAAAACCATTTTGAGGTTCTCTCTTTTGCGTAAATAATTTTCAATCATCTGCTCCCATTTCCTGCGGCTGCGGATGCTTACTTTGGCAAAGCCATAACCGGGCAGATCAACCAGGTACCAGCGGGTTTCTTTCACTGCCTTTTGTGCGCCACCTGCTGTTTCATCGGGTGTGCTGGCAATTTCAAAATGGTTGATCATTTGTGTTTTGCCCGGTGTGCCGGATGTTTTAGCCAGCTTGGCATTGTTGCACAGCATATTGATCAAAGACGATTTGCCTACATTGCTGCGGCCGATAAAAGCGTATTCGTTTTTATCCGGTGCCGGGCATTTTTCAAAATCGGGGCTGCTGACAATATATTTTGCTGACTTAATTTGCATGGCGCAAAGATAAACGCTTCCGGCAAGGGTTGTGCAATTTGAATAAATGGCGTGAAATGAATATGGAAAGTTCCCCAATGTTTAACTGTTGATTGGTTTACGGGTGTTGGCGAGGACACCGACACAAGAGGATCGACTTTGTGGTTGGTAGGACAACAACCACGGATGCTCGCCGTGGCGGGTGTCTTCACCGCCAGATTAAATAAAAGTTCAAATCTTGTTCCTCTGCCGAAGGGCTGCAGGATTGATCGGAAAGCCCGGTGAAGGATTTGTGTGAGGGCAATTGCGCCGGACTTGCAGTGAAAGCCGGGTATGCAGTTGAAAAAAATACCAAAGCTGAAAGCCCCAAATAATAAGCAGTTTCGAAAACTGTAAACCGCAAACCGTAAACGGTAAATTTTTAATCCCTTTAACTTTTTGCAAACCACGGCAAAGTGAAACCTGTTATCTTTGCACGGATGGCAAAATTTGATCATGACGCCGTGATGCCGGTGGAAGGCTCTGCACTGTCGAAGAAAGAACAGGTGGCAGATATGTTTGATGACATTGCTTTTCGGTACGATTTTTTGAACCGTTTTTTGAGTGCAGGCATTGATATCATCTGGCGCAAAAATGCCATTAAACAGTTGAAAGAAGTGGCACCAAAAAAGATCTTGGATGTGGCTACGGGTACTGCGGATATGGCGATTATGTCTACCGGTATTTTGCACCCGGAAAAAATCATCGGCATCGACATCAGCGAAGGAATGCTGGAATTTGGCAGAAAAAAAATTGATAAGCATGGTCTTGGCAGCATCATTGAACTGCAGCAGGGCGACAGCGAAACAATAAAATTTAATGATAATACGTTTGATGCTGTGATGGTGTCTTTTGGTGTACGCAATTTTGAACAC
>CAXTPJ010000369.1:0-4384 GCA_964245855.1 uncultured Ferruginibacter sp.
TTGGAGCAGGAATAGTAGTTGTAGAACCTGTCTGGCTGGTTTGAGACGCTGTTCCTGTACCAAAATTTTGCACAGAGGTTTGTGCCAAACTTACATTTATAACCCCTGCAAATAATAAAAGCATTGCAAAAAGGAATTTTTTCTGAATGCCTGAAAAGCAAAATAACGGTGATGTAAAATTACGCATATATGGTTGTTGATTTTGATAAGCAATAACAGCGCAAAACTGCCTGTTTGTTTAAAAAGGGGGGATACAAGTGCAAACCTAAACCTCCAGTATTAACTGAAAGTTAAGTAATTATAATACTTTAGATCATATTGGCAGCAGTCAGTCAGAAAAGGTTACTCATTCTCCGAAATAAGAGAATATAGACGAAAATGAATTTTACATGTCGTTTTGAAACTACATTTTTATAAAACTATGGGAATTTTGAATATTATCAGGTGGTTTTTGTTTATTTTTTTAGTTGTCAAAAACATATAATTATTTATCATGTTTTACAGGATAGCCGTCAATACAATTTATCCATACCCTGTAAAAATCTTCCATTACTTTTGAAGTATGCGTAAAACGCTGAACATATTAAGTAACTCCCTGCGGCTAACTATCCAGGAGTTAAAAGTTAATAAACTAAGGACTGCCCTGAGCCTTACCGGCGTTGCCTTTGGTATTTTTTGTATTATTGGGGTACTCGCCACCGTGGGAAGCCTTGAGCGGAATATCCAGGCAGAAGTAAACACACTCGGCAGCACGACTATTTATATCGACAAATGGGAATACAGCGGCGGCCCGGATAAACCATTCTGGAAATTCAGGGCCAGGCCTATTATGAAATATGCGGAAGTAGAGTTGATCAAACAGCGGTCGTCGCTGGCTAAAGAAGTTACTTACCTGATGCGTACCAACGGCAATTTATCTTATAAAGATGATGTGATACAGGACGCTTCGGTATACGGTATCCTGGAAGGGCAGAACGTAATCCAACCCATTAGTTTTGCAGATGGGCGTTATATTTCTGCAGCAGAATTTAATAGCGGCAGCCCGGTGGCCATCATGGGTTTTGATAATGCCGAGAAATTATACGGTACTGCGGAAAGGGCACTGGGCAATAGTTTTGAGATAAAAGGGAAGAAGGTGATCATTGTAGGCATCATAAAAAAAGAAGGTAAAAATTTTATTGGTTGGGATAATGATAACTGTATTATGCTACCTTATAAATTTTGTAAGCAGTTGGTAGAAGAAGATAATAGTAACCCCGTAATTATTGTAAACGGAAAAGATAATGTAAGTACTACCGCCCTGATGAATGAGCTCGAAGGTATCATGCGGCAGATCCGAAAATTGGGCCCTTTGCAGGAGGATAATTTTTCACTTAATAGTGTGGAAGCATTCAGCAAAGCCATTACCGATCTGTTTGGTACGGTCAATATAGTCGGCGGCATCATTGGTGTAATCAGTTTGATTGTTGGTATGTTTGGTATTGCCAATATCATGTTTGTTACAGTGAAAGAAAGGACCAGTGTAATCGGATTGAAAAAGGCCATCGGTGCAAAAAAAAGCAGCATCTTATTTGAGTTTTTAATGGAGGCAGCAATGCTGTGTTTAATGGGTGGTGCATTCGGGTTGTTCTTTGTCTATATCCTTTCAGTTGTACTCACCAACCTCGATTTTCCTATGTACATTTCCCTGCCCTTATTGATCAGCACTTTTGTAATTTGTTTGCTGGTGGGTATTTTGGCGGGTATCTTTCCTGCATACCAGGCCGCCAAGATGAACCCGGTGGAAGCGATCAGGAGCAAATAGCGGTTTATGTGTTTTGTATAGAAAGATACTTTCAAGAGCAGAAAGTTTGTTTAGTGGTGTAGGAGTTTAGATGACACCTTATTAAAAAAGCAAAAGTTTATTTTATATCCTACCACTAAAAACTGATTTCATTTTATAACATTGATTCATGGACTTAGCCTCAAATAAATTTACCTATTCAACTATAAGCGATGATAATTTCTCCCCTTCAGGGGATGGGGGCACCATCCTCGCCATCGAATCATCCTGTGATGAAACGGCTGCATCTGTTTGCCGGGATGGTATCATTTTGTCCAATACCATTGCCACGCAGGCGGTACATGAAAAGTATGGCGGTGTAGTGCCGGAACTGGCCAGCAGGGCGCACATGCAAAACATTGTGCCGGTAGTTGATGAAGCGTTGAAAACAGCCGGTTGTACCTTACAGCAAATTGATGCCATCGCTTTTACGCAGGCACCGGGCCTCATCGGATCTTTGCTGGTTGGCGCCCAGTTTGCCAAATCGTTATCATTGGCATTAAACAAACCCTTGATAGCCGTGCACCACATGCAGGCACATGTGCTGGCTAACCTGATCGGCGAAAACAAACCTTCGTTTCCATTTTTATGTTTAACGGTGAGCGGAGGCCATACACAAATTGTATTGTGTACATCACCAACCAGCATGGAAGTAATCGGCGAAACCATTGACGATGCTGCAGGTGAAGCATTTGATAAAAGTGCGAAGCTGTTAGGGTTACCTTATCCCGGCGGGCCATTGATCGATAAATATGCCACTAACGGTAATGGTAAACGCTTTTCGTTTCCGGAGCCGCAGATAGTCGGTTTAAACTTTAGTTTTAGTGGCTTGAAAACTTCTATTCTATATTTTTTGCAAAATGCAGGCACCAGCAACGTATTCAAAGAATCGTTTACTGCAACCGCAGAACAACGGCAACAATTCATTGATGATAACCTGGCAGATATTTGTGCCAGCATACAGGAACGCATCATTAGCATACTGATCAACAAACTGAAAAAAGCTGCTAAAGAAACAGGGGTTAAAAATATCTGCATAGCCGGAGGCGTAAGCGCCAACAGCGGTTTAAGAAAAGCCATTCAACTGACAGGTGAAAGAATGGGCTGGCAAACATTTATTCCTTCTTTTGAGTATTGTACCGACAATGCAGGTATGATTGCTATTACTGCGTATTATAAATATTTAGCGAAAGATTTTGCAGGATTAGATGTGGTGCCAACAGCAAGGGCAGAGTGGTGATTTTTTCGGCATAGAACGCTGATGACACGGATTGGACGGATTAAAAACGGATAAAAAGTATTTATTTATTTCCCTTCATCTGGATACGAACAGAATAATCGTTTCATAATTAGCTAACTTATGGCATCAGTGTTCCATCAGAAAGATCAATAAAAAATTTCATCCAGATAATATTAAGAATAAAATCAAATCCGCCTTTTCTGCTTACCTATCATAAAAATCCGTTCCATAATCCGCTAAATCCCGTATTATCAGTGTTTATTCATAGAATCCCGTCTTATCCGCTTACAACAGTTTCATCTGCTTATCCATGAAAATCCTTTCTTAATCCGCCAGATCCGTTTCGTCAGTGTTCTATCAAAATATTTATAAAAATCCGCATCACCCGCTTTAATCCGTTTTAGCTGCGTATCCATCAAAAAAATCGTTTCCATCATTCCATTTATATTTGCAACCCGCAATGTGAAGCGGAATTTTTTATGGCAGCACTTACATTTGAATTACAGCATACCGATACCGGAACCAAAGCAAGGACGGGGAAAATCACCACCGATCATGGCGAAATACTAACGCCTATTTTTATGCCCGTAGGCACAGCAGGCAGCGTAAAAACCGTTACCCAACAGCAATTGCTTACAGACGTACAGGCACAAATCATTTTGGGCAATACCTATCATTTATACTTACGTCCCGGTTTGGATACGCTGGAAAAAGCGGGCGGCCTGCACCAGTTCAATGGCTGGCCAAAACCTATACTAACGGATAGCGGCGGCTACCAGGTTTTTTCATTGGCCAATAACCGGAAGATCAATGAAGAAGGGGTGATGTTTCAATCGCACATTGATGGCAGCAAACATTTGTTCAGCCCCGAAAAAGTAATGGACATACAGCGTATTATCGGCGGTGATATCATCATGGCTTTTGATGAATGCCCGCCGCATCCCAGTGATTATAACTATGCTAAAAAAAGTATGGAACTAACGCACCGCTGGCTCGACCGCTGTATTGAACGTTTCAACAGCACACCTGACAAGTACGGCTATACGCAGAATTTGTTTCCCATTGTGCAGGGCAGTACGTATAAAGATTTGCGTACTGCTTCTGCAGAGTACATCGCTTCAAAAAATGCCACCGGCAATGCCATTGGTGGATTAAGTGTTGGCGAACCAACGGAACAATTATATGAATTTACAGAACAATGCTGTGATATATTACCGGTGCAAAAACCCCGTTACCTCATGGGCGTTGGCACACCGTGGAATATTTTGGAAGGCATTGCGTTGGGTGTTGATATGTTTGATTCCGTAATGCCCACCCGTAAT
>CAXTPJ010000370.1:0-4364 GCA_964245855.1 uncultured Ferruginibacter sp.
ATCCGGATCAGGGAGAGTAATCTTTCCGCAATAATAAGGAGTTGGTATTGATAGCAGCAGCGCCACCGGCAAAAGTAAGTGAATAGAAAGTAGATGAATAACCTGTACGATTATTTGCCGTAACCGAAACCGGTGCATATTTAGCGCCGTAAGGAACTTTAACGCTAAGTGTTGTTGCCGATGCTGTAATTACAGTTGCCTGTATACCACCAAAGTAAACAAAGTTATTTAACGGTATGGCGCTAAAATTAGATCCTGAGATTGTAACGGTTGTTCCTGCCGGCCCGGAAACAGGACTAAAGGAACTGATTACAGGAATTTGAGCTGAAAGGTTGTTGAAAAGAAGGCTGCACAATATCAATAAACATAGTTTTACATTCAGCCTAGAAAAAAAGATCATACACTTAAATTTTAGGGTATTTAGTGTTGAGTTTTGGTGGCGGCGAAAATAATTAAAACTGACAGATAAAATTTTTTATTTATATGAATTATTTGTAAAGAGCAGGAACGCAAAGACTGGAAGAGCAATTATGAGGTGGATATATTTTTAAAGCAACCTGCAACTCCATTAGTAAAGCCCGGTTATAAACAAATTTTTTATTTTCAGTAGATAGAATAGTCATGAAGCAGGGCCGTTTAATTTTTATTGTAAGCACTGTTCAAAACTCATGGAAGCTATTTTAGATACCAGTTTGATTATGTTATGCACTTCATATACTTCATCGGTGCTGCATAGTAATCGGTTTTTCAATATTTTTTTTATCGTGGTCTCTTATTAAACCTGGAGAAGCTATTTAAAAGGGCTGTTTTGCTGTAAAAGCAATAGTTTTTCAACTATTACAACAGTAAAAAACCAAACACAAATAAAAGGTATTTTAAATAGCTGTATTTGCTGCTTTATTACATAATAATCAAAAATTCTTTAAAAATCTTTTCCAAAAATCTTTGCTGTTTCGTTTGTACCCCTTACCTTTGCACTCCAAATTAAAAAACGAAAGTTTAAAGTTCTTTAAATATGTCACAACGAATCAGAATAAAATTGCAGTCTTACGACCATAACCTGGTTGATAAATCGGCTGAAAAGATTGTAAAAACAGTACGCAGTACTGGTGCAGTAGTAACAGGACCAATTCCTTTGCCAACACACAAGAAAATTTTTACTGTTCTGCGGGCTCCACACGTTAACAAGAAAGCACGTGAGCAGTTTCAGTTGTGTACACACAAGCGTTTGTTAGACATTTATACCAGCAGCAGCCGTACAGTTGATGCTTTGAGTAAGCTTGACTTACCAAGTGGTGTTGATGTTGAAATTAAAGCCTGATGAACCTTCCCGGATTGACGGGAAAGGCAAAAGGGTAGTTCTTAAATAAAATAGTAACATTCATCTCCTTATCGGATTGAGTTCATCAAACTTGAAGGAGCGCTGAATAAAAACAGATACAATGAAAAGTATTATTGGAAAGAAGATTGGCATGACCAGTATTTTCGATGCAACGGGAAAGCAGACTGCTGTTACCATTATCGAAGCCGGTCCATGCGTAGTCACACAAAAGAAAACTGTTGAAACAGACGGTTACAATGCACTCCAGATTGCATTTGGCGACAAAAAAGAAAAGCACTCCAACAAGGCTGAAATAAGCCACTTTGCCAAAGCACAGACCTCTCCCAAAAAAGTAGTTAAAGAAATCCGCGATAGCGAATCAGATAAAAATGTAGGTGAATTAATTACCGTAGACATTTTCACCGAAGGTGAGAAAGTTGAAGTAGTTGGTACAACTAAAGGAAAAGGCTTCCAGGGTGTTGTTAAACGTCACGGCTTTAGCGGTGTTGGTGAAGCAAGCCATGGCCAGCATGATCGCCAGAGAGCGCCGGGTTCTATCGGTAACTCTTCTGATGCTTCCCGGGTTTTTAAAGGAATGAGAATGGGCGGCCGTATGGGGCAGGACAGGGTGAACATGAAAGGATTGAAAGTAGTGAAAATTTTCCCTGAAAAGAATTATATCCTTATCAGTGGTTCTGTACCAGGCCACAACGGTTCAATCGTTTTAATACAAAAATAAAATCAGTGAGCTAATTAGCCAATGTGCTAATCTGCTAATTATAACAGATAATTTTTTAAAATAATAGGCAATTAGCACATCAGCAAATTAGCACATTAGCAAATTTTAAAAAGATGCAAGTAGATGTTTTAAACATACAGGGCGCAAAGACAGGCAGGTCAATTGAATTGCCGGAAGAAATCTTTGGTGCAGAACCAAACAACCACGTTGTTTACTTAGCGGTAAAACAATACCTGGCAGCTCAGCGTCAGGGTACGCATAAAGTAAAAACCAGGGCTGAAGTTCATGGTTCATCTAAGAAATTACACAAGCAAAAAGGAACCGGCGGTGCCCGTAAAGGTAACTTAAGGAGTCCGATCTATAAAGGTGGCGGTACCATCTTTGGTCCAAAACCACATGCTTATGATTTCAAGCTGAACCGTAAGGTGAAAGATTTGGCTAAAGTAAGTGCATTGAGCTTTAAGGCTAAAGAAAATGCGATTGTTATTGTTGAAGATGTTACACTCGACACTCCAAAAACAAAACAGTTTGCAGGTATCCTGAAAAGCTTACAGGTTAACAACAAAAAAACATTGTTTGTTTTACCGGAAGATAACGAGAACGTGTACATGAGTTTAAGGAATATTCCTGGCGTGCAGGGTACTTTGTTAAGCGATGTAAATACTTATGATATCGTAAATGCCAACGTGTTGGTTTTTACAGAAAGCGTAGCAAAGATCTTCACCGAAGAAGAAGTAGCAGAAGCTTAAATTAATTAGCAAATTATCAAATTAGAATTATGAAACTGTCTGACGTATTAATAAAACCAATTCTTTCAGAAAAGGTAAACAAGCAAACTGAAAAGTCAAACCGTTATGCATTTGTTGTAGGCAGGAAAGCAAACAAACTGGAAATCAAAAAAGCTGTTGAACAGTTTTATGGTGTACAGGTAAAAGAAGTTAATACTGCTGTAATGCCGGGTAAAGCTAAGTCACGTAACACCAAAGCAGGTGTGGTAACTGGCCGTAAACCAGCCAAGAAAAAAGCATACGTAACAGTTGCAGAAGGCGAAACAATTGATCTGTACGGAACAGTTTAAGTCTTTGAAAAGAAGTAGAAATTAATTATGAATGGCATCAGCTGCCGCAAAAGTTGAAATAAAAAAAATACAATGGCACTTAGAAAATACAAACCAACCACAGCCGGAACAAGATGGAGAATTGGTAATGCTTACAAAGAAATTACCACCAATGTTCCTGAAAAAACTTTGGTTGAAAAACAAAGCAATACAGCGGGCCGTAATGCCCAGGGTAGAAGGTCTATGCGTTACATGGGTGGCGGAAACAAAACAATGTACCGTATCATTGATTTTAAAAGGGATAAGAAAAACATTCCTGCAGTTGTAAAATCGATTGAGTATGATCCAAACCGTACTGCATTCATCGCTTTGCTGAATTATGTTGATGGAGAAAAACGTTACATCATTGCACCGAATGGTTTACAGGTAGGCGCAACCGTTAGTAGCGGTGATGATGTTGCACCGGAATTGGGAAATGCATTGCAGTTGAAATTTATGCCATTGGGTACCATGGTTCACAACATTGAAATGCAGCCTGGTCAGGGTGGTAAATTGGTTCGCAGCGCAGGTGCAAGTGCACAGTTGGCGAATAAGGAAGAAAAATATGGTGTGTTGAAAATGCCAAGTGGTGAATTAAGAAAAGTATTAATTAACTGTTACGCTACCGTAGGGGTAGTAAGCAACAGCGATCATAACCTGGAAAGTGCCGGTAAAGCAGGACGTAACAGGTGGAAAGGTATCAGGCCAAGAACAAGGGCGGTAGCGATGAACCCAGTAGATCACCCGATGGGTGGTGGTGAAGGTAGGGCATCAGGTGGTCACCCACGTAGCCGTACCGGTAAATACGCTAAAGGACAGGTTACCCGTACAAGAGGTAAAGGTTCAGATAAAATGATTTTGACAAGAAGGAATGGTAAGAAATTGCCTAACAAATAAAATATAAATGAGCTAATTAGCCGATCCGCTAATGTGCTGATTGTTAAAATGCCTTGGTCGTTCCAGGGAAATAAACAAACTTTTAAAACCGATGTAAGGAATTTGCAAACTTGCAAATCTGCACATCTGCAAATTGAAAACAAATGGCTCGTTCGATTAAAAAAGGTCCTTATGTAGATGCTAACCTGGAAGTTAAAGTGTTAGCGATCAACGACGGAAAAAGCAAAAAAGGTGTGATCAAAACCTGGAGTCGCAGGTCAACCATTACCCCGGATTTCGTAGGACACACATTAGCTGTTCATAACGGAAAC
>CAXTPJ010000371.1:0-4363 GCA_964245855.1 uncultured Ferruginibacter sp.
CTTTGGTTTGGCCCCATCAAGCCCCTTCAAATGGGGCTTTTTTATTCCACACTAAATATTTTATCAAAAAAATACTAATAAAATTAGTGTTAATAAAAGAAAGATATTATCTTTGGCATACAATATATTTTTACAACGCACAACCAGATACATCACAACAAAAAATTACAACAATGAGTAATGCAAATGCAGAAAAACTAAAAGCGCTTAAATTAACGATTGACAAAATTGACAAAGATTTCGGAAAGGGTTCGGTTATGATCATGGGCGATAAGCCACATGTTGAACAGGAAGTTATTTCGACTGGTTCTTTAGGTTTGGATGTTGCACTTGGCATCGGCGGTTTGCCAAAAGGAAGGGTAGTAGAAATTTACGGCCCGGAAAGTAGTGGTAAAACAACCATTGCCACGCATGTCATTGCAGAGGCTCAAAAGAAAGGCGGCATGTGTGCTTTTATAGATGCAGAACATGCTTTTGACAGCGCTTATGCACAAAAATTAGGAGTAGATATAGATAATTTATTGATTTCGCAGCCGGATTACGGTGAGCAGGCACTGGAAATTGCTGATCGTTTGATCCTTTCCGGCGCTGTTGATGTGGTAGTAGTGGATTCTGTTGCAGCATTGGTACCAAAAAGCGAACTGGAAGGTGAAATGGGCGACAGCAAAATGGGTTTACAGGCAAGGTTGATGAGCCAGGCATTAAGAAAATTAACTGCCACCATTGCCAAAACCAACTGTTGCTGCATTTTTATTAACCAGTTAAGGGAAAAGATTGGTGTAATGTTCGGTAACCCTGAAACCACTACTGGAGGTAATGCATTGAAGTTTTATTCTTCTGTAAGATTAGACATCAGGCGCATGGCGCAGATAAAGGATGGCGATAATCCGATTGGTAACAGGGTAAAAGTAAAAGTTGTAAAAAACAAAGTAGCTCCACCATTCCGCATGGCAGAATTTGATATCATTTTTGGTGAAGGTATTTCCAAAGTGGGTGAAATCATCGATATGGGAGTTGAACTGGGAATAGTTCAAAAAAGCGGTAGCTGGTTTAGTTATGATACCAATAAATTAGGACAGGGAAGGGATGCTGTAAAACAATTGTTTGCAGACAACCCGGAAATGGCTAACGAAATTGAAGCTAAAATCAGGGCGAAGATCGCTGAGAATTTAGCCGGTTAACATGTTTAGTTCAGAGGGTTAGTAAATATATAAGCCGTTCCTTTCCAGGAATGGCTTTTCTTTTAGATTAAAGAGGGTTATCCACTGTATTATTTGTTGAAAATTACACCACCGCTTTATGCCAGCTTAATAAGAGAATTATTAAATGTTATATAGATTTGTAAGTGAATCTGTTCCCGTTTAAACGCTCTCCAAACTTACACTGTCATTATAATTTATACACAATGCCCATGCATTACTTTAAGCAACTGGTTTGTTCCGTAGGAATCTTATTTAGCTGCACTATATCGATCGCTCAAAATGAGGTAAAACTAAAATTTACAGGCTCTAAAGTGTACGCCGGCATTGAGGTTGGCTCAAAAGGCATTAAGATGAGCATCATTGAAGTAAATAAAAAAAATAAAAAGGGCGCCAGTTTCCAATTATTAAAGGACACTTCTATCAACTCAGATTTTATCTCCTTTTCACCAACTTCTTTTTTCAATACGTTGAATGCTATGCAGGCATTGTTTGATAAAGCAGAAAAGCAATATGAAATTCCTTCAGAAAAAATATTTACTGCTGTCAGCAGTGGCGTAAAGGGCCAGGCGGATAAAGAAGATAAAATTAGCTGGATCAATAACCTGTCCGACTCTTTCAAGCTCAGGGTTAATGAACCCAATCGTTCTGTGAATATCATAGATATTATGGAAGAAGCCCGGTTAAGCCATTTAGGAATTGTGCCGGAAGAAAGGCGTTACAACACTTTTCTTATTGATATAGGAAGCGGTAATGCCAAAGGTGGTTATTTCCCCAACGGTAATACGACTGACCTGAAACTATTTCAATTGGGTTGGGGTACAAAAAGCACTACCAATGCAGTGGAAGTACGTTGCGAAAGTGATAAGACCATGCAGAATTATCAAAAGCAACTAACCCGTGTTTTATCCGGGGCAGTAAACAATGATGTGGTATATGCTGTAAACCAGAGTGGCGCTTATTCCATGAACGACTACATAGCGTTCAGCGGCGGTATTGCCTGGTCTATTTCTACCTTATTGTATCCAGAACTGATCGATAACAATGTTGTTCCGGTCACTTATGAAGAAGTGGAAAAACTCTTTGATAACCTGAATAGAAAATTTAGCTCATTGAATGAAGAAAATATCATTAAAAATTTAGCAGACAAAAGTTTGGACAAATCGAAGATCAGTAAAGAGATAAAAAATGTTCACCAGGTTTTTGATCAAAGGGCATTACTGGCCGGCACTGGATTGCTATTAAAGATCATGCGCCAGTTCCAGGGCATTTATGAACACAAAGAATTTTACTTGGTAAGAAATGGGCAGGTAGGTTGGATCTCTGCTTATGTTACAGAAGAAGTCCGCAAATAATTACACGGCAACTTCGCCGCAATTTGTAATCGAATCAAAAAAATGAAAGAAACAAAGCCATTTTTGTTAGTTGTGGTATCAATATTTTTATTGATATCCGTTGGCTTATTGTCTGCTGCATTTTACCTTTACTTTAAAAAGCCGCCAACACTTGCTGTTGTTACTAAAAATAAACCTGTTGCAGCTACAGCGTCGTTTGCTAATACCAGGGATTCCCTTTCTAAAGTTTATACTGCTGCAATAACAAACATGGGTAGTTCTTTTACTTCGAACGAAAATAAAGATACTACACAGCTTTCAGACTCTGCCAACAATCATACAGCAGCCAACGCAGCTTTCGATAAATTAAAGACAGAGATCACCACGATATTAGAAGATAAAAGTCCTGATGCTGATCTTGCATTGGCAAAAGTAAAAATTGATCAACTGCAGGCATTGGTAGGGTTACTAAAAAATAAAAATTCAGAAATAACCAAAGAAAATGAGCGCTTGTATGCTTTGCTGAAACAATTATCCAATGAAGGGAGAACGGCTGACTTTTCTTCCAAAAACACAACGCAGGAAACAGCCGCAATATCTAAAACAACTACCGACGCCGGTTTAAGAATTGATAATATTCAACTGTCTGCCATTGCCTCCGGTGATTTCATGGAAAAAGAAACGATGAGCGCCGGTGAAACCGATAAACTGGTAGGATCATTTGTTGTAAAAAATAACGGCGGGCAAAATTCAGTATCCGAAGTAATGGTAGTGGTATTACAGCCAGATGGAAAAGTGTTGCAAAATTCTAATTGGGAAACCGGCATTTTTTATACCAAACAGGGCAAGCAGATATACTCTAATAAACTTCGCTTTGATAACAACAGTGGTGAAACAAAAAAATTAAACTTCTCCCTGCAGGCTGATAAATACCTGCCAGGAAAATATACAGTAGAAGTTTACCACAATGGACAGATGGTTGGCAAAAGCACTAAAACGCTTTCTTAAATTTTTTTGATCGATCAAACTAAATTGGTTTGTATGCGTTTGACTTTGCCAAACCTTAATACCAAAAATGATTTTTTTTCTCCTGATTATTCCCGTCTTTGTCTTAATCGTTTTTTTATTCCTGCAGCAAGCTAAATTTGGCAAAGCGCCCAAAGGGGAAAGGCTTGTTCTCGTAAAAAAATCACCCAACTACAAAAAAGGTAAATTTCAAAATAAAACCTTTACGCCTGACTTTGCAGAAGGCGCCACTTTTTTTACGGTACTAAAGCAATTCATTTTTGAGAGAAGTAAACAGGGCAAACCTCCGGTAGTTGTACCATCTGTGAAAACAAACCTGCAACAATTAAATGCCACTGAAAATGTGTTGGTTTGGTTTGGCCATTCCTCTTACTTTATGCAAATTGATGGCAAAACTTTTTTGGTTGATCCTGTTTTCAGCGGCGCAGCCTCACCCATAAAGTTTACAACCCGCAGTTTCCCCGGTAGTGATGTTTATACCGTAGATGATCTTCCGGCAATTGATTATTTGATTATTACGCATGACCATTGGGATCACCTGGATTATGAAACCATTACTAAACTGAAAACGAAAGCCAACAAAGTGATTTGCAGTTTGGGAGTCGGCGAACACCTGGCATACTGGGGTTACAAAGAAAGCAACATTATTGAACGGGATTGGAATGAAACAGTACAGCTTGAAAACGGCTTCACCATTCACACTACTCCGGCAAGGCATTTTTCTGGCAGAACATTTAATCGCAATATTTCTCTCTGGACAAGCTACGTTTTACAAACACCTTCTATGAAAATTTTTATTGGTGG
>CAXTPJ010000372.1:0-4353 GCA_964245855.1 uncultured Ferruginibacter sp.
TTGGGCCGCTCGTAGTAAAAGTTGTAGCAGCGGTTGATGTTGGTGCTGTAGCATTAAAAGTACCGGCATTGGTACATAGATACACATTGTTACCAGATACATATCTTGTGTTGGCAGTTGCAGCAAGTGCATTGGCATATTGTGTTACTGATGCACCAAATACTACCGGGGCTACGGTGTACAGTGTGCCTGCTGCAGTTACAACAAGGTTAGCTACCTGGTTATTGATCGGCCTGCCATAAACCTGGGCCGTATTGTCAATCCTTAATTTACCATTGGTATTTAAAGAGCCACCGGTAAGACCAAAACCATTTGTGCCGCCAGTAGTACTGTTTACTATTAAATTTTGTGAAGTTGATATTACATTGCTTCCAAGATTTTGGAAAGCAAGTGAACGGATGATACCATTGGTACCATCTCCTTCAAAAATACCGGTACCACTTAGCGTGGAACCTGAACTGCCATTAAAATTGATGCTGAAGCCTGAAGACATGGTAACCGCATGGTTGGCATACCCATTATTGGTATAATTTCCTGCAATACTTATGGCCTGCCCGGTTCCGCCTGTTGTATAAGGAAGGAATACACCGCCGGAATTAATAACTAAATCCCCGCCTACACTTATCGCATAGGAAGTGGAACCCCAGTTAACAGTTCCGCCAATAGTAATATTTCTATAATTCAATGCCTGGTCAACAGTCACAGTTGTTCCGGCTGGAATTACCACATCAGTACCAGCTGGTGGCACTACTCCGCCTGCCCATGTGGCAGCAGCAGACCAAAGGCCACCAAATGTAGATGCAGTAGTAGTAGGAGGAGGGTTATTGCTGGATACAAGGGATATTTCATCCAATGCAGCCGCTCCATTAGGTGAAATGCCGTCATTCCTGAACGAAAGTACCAGCCGTTGTGTTGTGCCTGCGGTTACAGTGGCATAGATTGTATACGTAACATAACTGGTAGTGCCATCATACCCGGCTGTTAAACCGATTTGACCGGTTGTTAATTGGGTACCTGCAACAGGAACGGTAGTTGTTGGAACAATAAATGCTTTAATATAATCAAACGTAGCGTCAACTGCGGAAATTTTGTATTTAAAAGAAAGTACAACGTTAGGCTCTCCTGCGGGAATTGTTACATCCCGGTAGATATGACTAACAGATGATGAGGCCTCACCTGTCCACGAAGTAGCTGAACTACCGGTGTAGGCACTATAACTTCCTGCTGATGCAGCCGTGGCTGTACCTATAAAAAAGCGGTTGGAAGTTCCGTTTACAACAGTCCAGCCATTGGCCGTAAAGTCTGTTGCAGGAGTTGCCGTTGGTACAGCACTTTCAAATCCCCCGGCTGCAGCTGGGATCAATGTAGTCTGAGAAAAAACATGCAGCGAAGAAGAGAGCGAAACAAGAATGATAGCAATTGTCATCATCCGTTTTGCAAATACTTTGCTGATCCGGTTAGCCGAGGTAAAATTTTCCATCTGAGACAGTTTTGTTTGATTATATGCTGGGATTAATTGATTGCCGGAGAAAATGGAGGTATCTCGTTGTTGTGTTTGCGAAACGCATCTCATAGGGTTTTCACTGATAGTGAAATGCAAACAAGCTTGTCTAACGCTTTGTAAAACCGAGTAAATTTTAATCATACTTCTGTTTAGTTAAAATACATTAAATAACAACGAGCATACCGCTGCAAAGCAGGTTGCCAGTACATTTTAATTGGGGAATAAAGACAGTTAATCTTCAGGTTGGGTAAGAAATTCGGATAGTTTTGGCTTTTTGTGGTTTACATACAAAGAAAAACTACAAGCGAATATAATTGTTAAAAGGATTATAACAACTTTAAACGGTTATTTTTTTAACAATTTTTTTTTATTTGTTTAAAATAGTACCCTTCAACCGTTTGCGGAAGACACATTATTAATTTATACCTTCTTAATTGCAAGCGTTGTACTTAAAAAAAAATATTATTTTCTTATCAAGAAGTTGTAAAAAAGTATTGAATATTTTGAATTGCAGAAGTAAAGCTGAAGGGGAAACTGCAGTACAAGAGTGCGACGCCAATGAAGTTGAATAGTATTCTTAAAGCTGAGTACAAAATCAGATCAATAGCAAAAATAATTTCTACATTAAAATATCGTATCAGGAAGAAGAAGTCATTTTCACTTTCAGCATAGAGATTTGGCTAATTTTTTCTTTTAAATTATTCAGGCTGGTGGCCAATTTTAACCGCCGTTGCCAGCACTGTGGTACTTAACCCAATCAGGGCAATTACAGTAAATGACCAGCGTAGCCCAGCCATTTCAGCTATAAAACCTATCAGGGGTGGCCCCAATAAAAAACCAAGGAACCCAATGGTGGATACTGCCGCCAGCGCCATACCGGCGGGCATTGTAGTAGATTTGCCCGCCAAACCATATACTAAGGGTACTACCGAAGAAACGCCCAACCCTACGAATGCAAAACTAATGGTAGCAGTAATGATGTTAGGAAACAGCACAGCAGTAAGCAAACCAATGGCAATGATGATCCCGCTTCCCTGCAACATACGTTTTACGCCCAGGTGCAATACCATCCAATCGGCAATAAAACGACCGGAAGCCATCATGAGCATAAAGGCTACATAACCGGTGGTAATCATCGATTCTTTCACTTTTACCACTTTTTGAAAATATACACCGCTCCAGTCGAACATGGTACCTTCACAAACCAGGCAGCCAAAAGCAATCAACCCTATTTTTAGCATGCTGCTGTCTGGTTTTGCAAACAATGGCTGCGAAGCGCCACTATTGGCATCTGCCGGTAATAAATATTTCATGGCAATGAAACTTAACAGGACACACAACAACAGGATAATGCAATAATGAATAAAGGGCGATGCACCTACTGATACCATCAACGTGCCAACTGCGGCACCGCTAAAGCCCGCCAAACTCCACAACCCGTGAAAAGAAGCCATGATAGAACGGCCGTACATTGACTCTACCCCTACCCCCTGTGTATTTACAGATATGTTGAAAAGGTTACCCAAAAATCCAAAACAAAAAAGTACAGATGCCAATTGCCATGGAGCATTCACCAATCCTAAAAAAGTTAATACAATTGGATACAGCATAGAAACTACCACTACCACTAACCTGCTGCCAAAACGGGAAACCAGGTAACCGGAAAAGGGCATGCTTAACATTAAACCAACAGGCAGGGCAAACAAAACCGAACCCAGGCCTCCATCACTCAATTGCAATTTCAATTTAATATCCGGGATGCGGCTTGCCCAACTGGCAAAGGTAAAACCAGCAATAAAGAAAAATGTGCTGACAGCTTTGCGGTAATGAGATGCTGGTAAACTGGCGGTGCTAACAGGTTGTATCATGATAGGTTATGACTGTAAAATTAATTATCCTGATTGGAAAAATAAGAGCGGCATCGGCAATCAAAGAACAAATAAGAATTTCACGCCCGCCTGAATAAAAATCTTTCGGGCAGGCAAAGAAAATAAGATGCAAAGAAATTACACTTTTCTATTTCAATACCAATGTGCCGGGATGGCAAAACAATATTGTAACCGGGTAATGTTACTAAAAGTTAAAACTTGTTTAGCAGGTTGTTATAAACTTATGAGTCTTGCTAAACACTAAACCATTTTGTAAGGGCAATTTGTTTAAATCCTTGCGGTATAGTTGTTGAAGATTATTGACTTTTTTAAACCATTCAATTTTTAATTTATGAACCTCTTATCAATCCGGATTATAACAGCCGACATACAAACGCTGGTAGCATTCTATACTAAAGTAACAGGCGTTCAACTTATCCAGTACACAGCAGACTTTGCAGAACTGCAAACAGCATCAGCAACATTAGCAATTGGCAGCACCCGTACGTTGCAATTCTTTGGTGGAGATGAAGTGGCAAAAGCAGGCCACAACCAGTCAGCCATTATTGAATTTAAAGTAGATGATGTTGATGCTGAATATGAAAGATTAAAAGATTTTTTGTCAGACAAACTTGTTCAACCACCTACTACCATGCCATGGGGCAACAGGTCATTGCTCTTTCGTGACCCGGATGGCAACCTGTTAAATTTCTTTACGCCTGTTTCGGAAGAAGCGATAAAGAAATTTAAAAAATAAATTGATGAGCTGGAGTAAAAGTTAAGAAGCTTTTTAAATTATTAATTTGATTTTGTTACAGACTTCACGAATATAATTAAACTTCATTGGCAAATATAATTTTGTTATTCTTTTCTTTTGGGCAAAGAAGAGAATAATCACTCTTCCCACGGTAGTTTTTTATTGAGCTTTTTTTATAATTCAAAATATTCAATTAACTCAAACAGCTTCTAAATCAGTTGGTA
>CAXTPJ010000373.1:0-4342 GCA_964245855.1 uncultured Ferruginibacter sp.
AACATAACGAAGTTGGATTGGTGCCTACAATAAAATCTACCTTTGGAGAAAAACTTATACTTCCGGGTATACTTGTATTAACAAAGACAGAAATCCTCGATCCTGTATAATTAACTACTGCAATATCCGTTTTACCATCTCCCGTTAAGTCAGCTACAGCAATACAATAAGGATAAGTCCCGGTTGCGAAATCCTGCTTATCGGATAACTTTATGGAATCATTAGTGGTAACGTTTTTTAAAACCGAGATTTTGTTGGAGTTAGTACCCGTTACAACAACATCAGGTTTACCATCTCCATCGAAGTCTGCAATCGATACATCATAAGGATTTGCAGTTGTATTAAATTCCATTCCAGGAGAAAACAAATTTTCATTAAAACCACTTCCCCCATTAAAAGTAGTTACAAAAGGTTTTGCCGAAAAGCCCGTCAAATGATTTACAGTAACAGTGATTGGTTGATAACTTGCCCCGGCAGGTACTGTTACGCTAAGTGTGTTGGAAGTAGCTGCTGAAACAGTAGCCTTCACTGCACCAAAAAACACCACATTGCCGGATGGCAGCGAACTAAAATTTGTGCCGGTGATAGTAACGGTAGTTCCTATAGGACCGGAAGAAGGCGTAAAACTATTGATGACAGGAATTTGAGCTTCTATTGCCAGCGTTACAGTAAGCAAACAGAAAAGGGTAAAAAAATTACGCAAAAGAATTATTTTAGGATTAATTAAATGGCAATAAATATAGTAAAATCCAAATGTAATAGTTAGATAATTGGTGGGTTTGCATCACCGGGAATGGCATTTGATTAATACCGGCATTCGCCAATGCACGCCTTTTACAGTAGCTAATTTGATAGAACCGAATATCCGCAGATCATAATTGACAGAAATGTAAAACCCTTTTACAAACTTAAGGTTTGTAAAAGGGTTATTTTAACAACGTCACCGATGGTACTGTACTTTTTATGGTTCAATCGTACCTGTCACAACATCTCCTGCCCGTTTGTAATGGGCGATGATAACGCCTTTGGATGTTACATAACTTTCCGTTAATGTAAATGCTGCAGGCACAGCGCTATTGCTGAATAACTTTTTGCCTTCGCCCAACATCACCGGGTAAATTTTAAGGCGGAGTTCATCTACCAGGCCATGTTTAAACAATAGTTGCACGAGTTCACTACTTCCCCAAACCTGTATGTCTGCACCTGCGGATTGCTTCATCTTTTCAATGGCCGCCACGCTGTTGAGGAATACAGTATTGTTCCAACCGGATTTTCCCCTGGTTTGCGAAAAGGCATATTTGGTGCCTTCATTGATGCCGGGCCAAAAGTCGTTGTGCTGCGGCCAGTACGATTCAAATATCTCAAACGTTTTTCTGCCCAGCAGGTAATCTTTCGGCTTCAATTCTTCCTGTATCAACTGATTGAACAGTTCGTCTCCGTAGGTGGCCGTCCAGCCACCATATTTAAAGCCGCCAGATGTATCTTCTTCTGGCCCACCCGGCGCCTGGATAATGCCATCTAAAGAGATCATTGAAATAACGGTTATCTTTCTCATAGTTTTTAATTGATATGATTACCTTACTTATTTTAAAAATCCATCCAGGTATCCGAGGATAGTTTTTGTTTGCATCATAATGCCCACATGGCTCTGCCCGGGAACGATGGCCAGTTGTGATGCGGGCATGGGTTGCATATCGGCAGGTACGCCGCCGCCAAACAATTGGTATGTTTTCATCAACTCCACTTTATCGAGGCCGTCATTATCGCCTGCTATCAGCAAAACCGGTGAAGTAATTTTTGCAATGTTGCTATCACCCATGTCGAACGGGGCTTTGGCAAAAACAAGCATCTGTTCTATAAACTTTGGCCACTTGGTTTTATCCGGCGCTATGGCATCATACGCCGTTTTTAAAGGCGAATCATCAAAAATTTCCGGCTTCATATCTTTAAACGCATCGGCTATGGAAGGCAGCCAGCCGCTGCTTTTGTAAGTAGAAGAAATGATCACTAATTTTTTTACCCGCTTCGGAAATTGTATGGCAAACTGGTAAGCTACAGAGCCGCCCATGCTGTATCCGGCAATGTCTGCACTGTCAACTTTTAAGTAATTCATCAGGCCTTCCACATCGCCGGCCAGGGTGGTATTCTCCAGTTTTCTTTCTGAAAAAGCGGTGCGGCCATGCCCCTGCATTTCCATCGCAATAACTTTTCTTGTTTTCGATAATTCTGGTATCAGCGCTCCCCAATTGGCTTCAATGCCCATAAAGGCGCCATGCAACAAAACGATCGGTCTGCCTTTGCCATATACTTCGTAATACATTTTAATGCCATTTACAGGAGCATAGCCGCTTTCAGCAGGTTTAAGCTGTTGCCCTTTGGACTGAAGCACTGTTAAAAAAAGTATGGCGATGATGAATGTGTGCAGCGAAACCGCAGGCATATTAAATACTCTTTTCATAAAATGTTTATTGGGTTATTGTTGAATTTGATTGACGATACAAAGGTTAACATCATTTCACAATTTTTTACTGTGCAAAAATGACGGCTTACGGGGGTAGATGCGACAGGGTATTTTATATACAATGGAAAAATAATTCTGAGGTTAAAACAAGTGGCTAAAGATCAGGCAAGGGCTGGCCAAACTTATTAAACGAACAATCCTCCATCTTTTGAATGGAGGATTGTTGAGTAATTTGGTAGTCCCGGCAAGAATCGAACTTGCATCTAAAGTTTAGGAAACTTCTATTCTATCCATTGAACTACAGGACCATTACAATCATTGATCCGGCAAACCGTTTCAGCAATGGCGGCTGCAAAAGTAAGGAACTACTCAATAGCATCCAACACTCATTCACATATTCCTGTTTTTTCGGTCATTATTGTAATGACCCACGCCTTATCTTTGCCATCCAAAAAAAATTGAACATGAAGTGGTTGACACCAATTATTAAGTACCGCCTGTGGATCGGCATTGCATTGCTGGCCCTGGCTATTTTCACCAATATTCAGGCTGGTTTCTGGCCTTCTTTTGTATTATACCTGCTGGCCGTTGTACTCATTGCAGGGCATTTTGTATTTGGCCCCATGCGCCTGATACAGGAACACATGGAAACCGGCAACCTCGAAGGCGCCAAACAGGTCATCGATTCTATCTGGTTCCCCAACCTGCTTATCAAGCCAATCCGTTCGGTATATTTTACGGTAAAAGGCAACCTTGATATGGCCAACCAGAACTACGAAGGCGCCGAAAAAAACCTTAAAAAAAGCCAGGAATTAATGAGCGGCGGCGGTTTACTGGGCGACCAGATGAAACAGGCCGAAGGCGCCAACAAACTGCAGTTAGGTATGCTGGCCATGCAAAAAGGCGATATGAAAGGCGCTGAAAGCTATATCCGGGGCGCTATCCGGGCAGGTTTGCCGGACAAAGAAAACCAGGCAGCCGCTTTTTTACAACTGTCTTCCATCATGATCAACAAAAGGGAATTCAGGGCAGGAAAAGAATTTTTCAGAAAGGCAAAAGCATTGAAACCAACTACGCCGCAACTGGCCGACCAGATAAAACAAATGGAAAAATACATTACCCGGATGCCGGGATAATCGACAAAAAAAAGGGATATGCTGAACAAATATCCCTTTTTCTTTTGCTGCCGGGTTAGTCATAAGTTAGTAAATCAAAAAGCGGGGTCGTTATTGAACTGCTAACAAGTTAACAATTTAATATAATACTAAAAACTTTGATTGGCCACCGGAAATAATTCTTTCACCTTATTAAAACGGTAATCAAAAATATCCTTCAACTGCCGGCCAACAAAAAGGCTGTTCGCTGCATCGCCCAATATCCAAAAAGGCATTTTATAATGCACAATATCAGTCATCTCCACACCGCCTTTTACCGTTTTAAAATGATGCTGGTGGTGCCATAAACTATAAGGCCCAAAGCGCTGTTCATCCACAAAATATTGCAGGTCTTCCACATGCGTAATCTCGGTCATCCAGTACAGCGGAATGCCCAGCACCGGGCTAACTTTATATTCAATGATCTGGCCGGCATACATCTTTTTACCATGGTGTTTAGAGATAATATTGAAGCCCATATTAGCGGGCGTAATGGCCTGCAGGTTAGCCGGACTGCTAAAAAAATCCCAGGCAGTTTCCAGGTCGGTTGGTATTACCTGCACCGTTTTAATAGAATACACTTTGCTCATGATGGCTCATTTTTCTTTCCTAACAATAATCAATGCAATTTGTTTTTCTTTGTACCGTGCAGCAGTAATTGAATCAGCTTCGGTGGCAAATATAATTTTGTTATAATTTCCTTTTGGGGAAAGGAAATTATAACCAC
>CAXTPJ010000374.1:0-4336 GCA_964245855.1 uncultured Ferruginibacter sp.
ACTTGTTCTGTCGTTTTTCCTTTTTGGGGAAAAGGGAAAAAGGATCTCACTTGTGCTGCATACCAATTTTCACCAGTCTAACCGTCCTGGTTTAACTACTGAGAGTTGAGTGTTGAATAGTGTAAAAGATTGCATGACAATTGAAAATGCAGCCACCTCTAAACCTGATTTATCTAAAAATTAGCTTAGGTTATTTACATTCAAAAACTGCCACTATCAACAGTTATTGGAAAAGGAACATCTTTTAGGTTGGTGACGCCAAAGGCGGCATTCAAAAAATGCGCAGCAAATTTTTTGAAAAAGCTAAAAGCAATGGCGTTCCAGTTACGCAGCCTGCCGGCAAAACCAATTTTAAAAAGAATCCTTACGTACAAAGCAAAAGCCAGCACCAAACTTTTACAACCATAAAAACAAACCATTGTTATAAATTTACATTTTACTACAGGAGCAATCAATGGACAAATTCATCGTATCAGCAAGAAAATACCGGCCGCAGAATTTTTCAACGGTCGTTGGGCAATCACATATTACCACCACGTTAAAGAACGCAATAAAAAATAATCAACTGGCGCATGCATTTTTGTTTTGCGGTCCCAGGGGTGTGGGCAAAACTACCTGTGCCAGGATTTTAGCCAAAACCATCAACTGCGAAAACCAGACAAAAGAAGGAGAGGCCTGCAATACCTGTCATAGCTGCGTTTCGTTTGATGCCGGCACTTCCATGAACATTCATGAACTGGATGCGGCCAGCAACAACTCGGTGGATGATATCCGCAGTTTGGTAGAGCAGGTGCGTTTTGCGCCACAGGCCGGCAAATACAAAGTACATATTGTGGATGAGGTTCACATGTTGAGTTCTTCGGCTTTCAATGCTTTTCTAAAAACACTGGAAGAGCCACCGGCACACGCCATTTTCATTTTGGCAACCACGGAAAAACACAAGATTTTACCTACCATTTTAAGCCGTTGCCAGATATTCGATTTTAAGCGCATTACCAACAACGATACGGTAGAGCATTTGCAGGAAATTTGTGAAAAAGAAGAGATTAAAGCCGACAAAGCTGCGTTGCATGTGATCGCTCAAAAAAGCGAAGGCTGCATGAGGGATTCGCTGAGTATTTTGGATAAGATCGTGAGCTTTACCAATGGCTCGGTAACCTACACCAATACACTGGAACACCTGAATATACTGGATGAAGATTATTATTTCCGGTTGCTGGATTATCTGCTGCAGCAGGATTTAAGCAGCGCTTTGCTGATGTATGATGAAATAAACCGCAAAGGTTTTGAAGGCGATACCGTGATGAACGGTTTTGCAGAATTTTTACGCAACCTGCTGGTGAGCAGCGACGCCAAAGTGGCCATGCTGCTGGAAGTAGCGGATGATTTTAAACAGAAGTATTTACAGACTGCCCAAAAAGTGCCGGGTTCTTTTACCATCAGCGCACTCAATATTTTAAACGAAGCAGAACTAAATTATAAGCAGGCCCGTAACAAACGGCTGCATGTGGAACTCACCATCATCAAACTCAGTTACCTGCAACAGGCGCTTGAATTGGTCAGCAACGATAACGGTGTAAGTAAAAAAAAATTAGTTGATGGTGCAAAATCGGTCGCTTTCAGGGCGTTACCGGTATACCGGATTAAAACTGACCCTTTGCCGGTGGTAAATGAAGCACCTGCAGCTACATTAAAAGAACCGGAAGGAGCCAGGCTCATCATTGAAAAACCGGCTGCTAAAGTAGCTGCCTATCAACCAAAGTCTGCAGCAGCGCAACCGCAAACAACTGCAACTTCGCCAAAGATGGGACTGGGATCGCTGCAAAAGATCCGCCAGCAGGTGGCCGAACAAAACCGCAATGGTTTTAACGAAATAAAAGAAGTTACCGAAGAAGAACTGCACCAAACCTGGGGGGCATTCATAGAAAAATTGAGGGAGAAGAAGAACCACTCGGCCGTTACCAATTTTAAACTGGCCGAATTAAAAGTGGTAGATAATTGTTGTGTTGATATTATTGTTGAAAGCGAGATACAAAAGGCCTTTGTAGAAACAGAACGGGCCGGTTTGATTGAACATTTACAAACACATTTCAATAACCGTTCGCTGGTGTACCAGGTTACGGTGGTGGAAAAGGAAGAAGTGGTTCAAACAGAAGAAGTAACCCTCAGCAGGAAACAGCAATACTTTAAAATGATTGAAGAATACCCGCTGGTAAAAGAATTGAAGGAACGGTTGAAGATGGAGTTGGAGTAAGAAGATGAGCAGGGTTAATATTTGGCAGCCTATTTTACAGTCCCTTTAGGGACCAAATATTGGTAGAAAAGGAAATAATAGATAATCCCAATGCCGCAGGCATGACAGGAATGTGTAAATATCTTTCGTACCTACGGCACTTGGTTCTTCTTTTATTATAGTTTTACCCATCTTTAGCCTCTAGGAGGCTTTTTAAAACCAACGCTGCTGATAGATAATATTTTTTAGTTTTTTCCAAGCTGATCATTTGTAACTTTTTCTTGATAAAAAGGTTTAAAAACCAAAGGCTGTCCGGTTGAATCATTCACACCGGACTTCGATTTCAAAAGGCCATTTTTTAAAATCTTTAGCATATATGAAATACAGGTTAACACCAGCAAACGGGTTGGCTCTTTTTATTTCAGGAAGTGCCTTCTGTTATATCAATGGATCAATGTTTGATGCGCATGACAGGTTGGGAGGCTATTATCTTTTGATGTTTTCCATTATTGTTTTGATGTGCGATTTGTTTCTCCAGTTCTTTATAACAAATAATAGAAAATTGTTCATCATTGAACTGATTGGCTTGCCATTAATAATACTTGTAGTATTGGCTGCCTGAAGGATGAAATGATAAATTGGATTGGTTAATCCATCACCCAAAGCAATACTCAAAAAAGCCCCAGTAAGAACTGATGTACAAGTGTGCGACGCCAATGAAGATGGGTTATATTCTAAAGCCTGAAACATAAAATATATCCTACCGGAAGTAGAAAAAGCCGGAAAAATCAAAATAACCTTCAGGCGAATTGTTTGTGCCTGTTCTTTTCCTTTTTTTGCATTAATTTCGACCTTCAAAATAAAAATTACTTAGAAAATATTTATTATGGCAGAAGTGATCAGAATGCCGCTACTGAGCGATACCATGACCGAAGGAAAAATAGTTACCTGGAACAAAAATGTGGGTGACAAAGTAAAAGCAGACGATGTATTGGCGGATGTGGAAACAGATAAAGCCACCATGGAAGTGAATGGTTATGTGGATGGAACCCTGTTGTACATTGGTGTTCCGGCCGGACAAGCTGCAAAAGTGAACCAGATTATTGCCATTGTTGGTAAAGAAGGGGAGGATTATAAAGGTTTATTAGATGGCGATACCCCGGCAGCGGCTGCAAGCCCTGCAGGCGGTTCGGAAAGCAAACCTGCAGCCGAACCAGCTCCGGCGGCCGCTGAAGCAAAACCTGCTGCCGCAGCAGCACCAGCCCCGGCGGCCGCCAAGGTTGAATTGCCGGCCGGCGCAAAAGAGATCAGGATGCCTTTGCTGAGCGATACCATGACGGAAGGAAAAATTGTATCGTGGAATAAAAAAGTAGGCGATGCGGTAAAAAGCGACGATGTACTGGCAGATGTAGAAACCGATAAGGCTACCATGGAAGTGGTGGGATACGAAGAAGGGACTTTATTATACATTGGCGTGGAAGCAGGCAGTGCGGCAAAAATAAACCAGATCATTGCGATTGTTGGTAAGGCCGGAACGGATGTAAGCGCTTATGTGGCGGCTGAAAAAGCAGGCAACAATGGCGCAGCGCCAGCAGCCCCAACGGCAGAAGCAACACCAGCGGCCGAAACCCCGGCAGCTACTGAAGCCCCGGCAGCGGCTGCAAGCCCTGCAGGCGGTTCAGAAACCGCATCATCAGATAATGGACGTATTAAAGCTTCTCCTTTAGCAAAAAAATTAGCTGCAGATAAAGGTATCGACCTGAGCAAAATAAACGGTAGCGGCGATAATGGCCGCATCACCAAAAAAGATGTGGATGGTTATGTACCGTCGGCTGCACCGGCAGCGGCTGAAACCAAAGTTGCGCCTGCAAAAGCTGCTGCTACTGCACCGGCGTTTACCGCAGTTGGACAGGAAGGTCATACCGATGTTGAGTTAACGCAAATGCGCAAAGTAATTGCCCGCAGGCTGGGTGAAAGCAAATTCAGTGCTCCGCATTTTTACCTCACCATGGAGATCAACATGGACAACGCCATTCCTGCAAGGGCCGCCATGAACGAGGTAAGTGCCGTAAAAATTTCTTTCAATGATATGGTGATCAAAGC
>CAXTPJ010000375.1:0-4332 GCA_964245855.1 uncultured Ferruginibacter sp.
TCTGCGGTCTGTTCCTCATCGAAGATCTCATCCATCGGACCGAAATACCGGATGTTGAACGCCTCGAATAAATTTGGTTGTGGTGTAACGGCGCCTTTAACTCCTTCGGCAATTTTATGTGCTACTTTACGACTAAGGTTTTTGCCGGCGGGTAATTTGCCCAGTACATTCCAAACCTCATCTTTTATTTTATTATACGTTGGCGAAGTAGTGATGTCGGTTAAATATTCTTTGAGCGCCCCTACATTTGGGTCAATGCTCATGCAATTATCATTCAGGATGATCAGCATATCGCTGTCTGCAACACCGGCATGGTTCATGGCTTCAAAAGCGATACCCGCAGTCATGGCGCCATCGCCGATTACTGCTACCGATTTGCGGTCTTTTTCTCCTTTGTATTTTGCCGCCATTGCCATCCCCAACGCAGCGCTGATGGAAGTAGAGGAGTGGCCAACGCCAAAAGTATCGTATTCGCTTTCGCTGCGTTTTGGGAAACCGCTTAAGCCATTGTATTTTCTGTTGGAAGGAAAATCATCCCGGCGGCCGGTTAAAATTTTATGTCCATAAGCCTGGTGGCCTACATCCCATACCAATTGATCGTAAGGTGTATTGTACACAAAATGAAGTGCTACGCTCAATTCTACCACACCCAAACTGGCAGCGAAATGGCCGCCATGCACACTTACCACATCAATAATATATTGACGTAATTCGTTGCATACTTCGTGCATTTGTTCTTTGCTGAGTTTCTTGAGGTCGGCGGGAGAGTTGATATTGGATAAAAGAGGTCCTGCTTTTATGTCCATATTTAATTATTTGCAGGGGTAAAGGTAGGTTTTTGTAGGGTTTTTTCACGCAAAGACGTTTTTCACGCCCGGCTGAATAATCTTTTGTGCAGGCAAAGAGGACAAGAATGGAAAGGCGCCAAGAAGAAAGCTGCTTTAAAGTTTGATTTAAGCATTGAAAATGGAAAAAAGTATCCAGGCTGCGAAAGGAAAAGCGATAATGCCTGTGCCGATATATGTAAACCAGGGATGCCTGTATTGTTTTTTTACTTCGTTATAATCGCTGATTAATTTTGAGTCAAAGGAGGAACCATATCTTTTTAACCCGCATTTTTTGCAAATTATATTAGCTTCTTTTCCTACAGGGAAAAATGGTACAACGTACACATAAGCATAATTACTCAAGATCATTACATCTGCCCATTGATGACTTTCACAGGACGGACAGTTAACTATATATTCATCGATGCCTATCGGGCTGGTTGCGATTCCAAATTTGATAAAAAGCATATCCTTTATTTTACAAAGCTGTTACAGGTTTTTTACGCAAACAAGCCAAGAAAGCAGAAAATATAAAAACTTTGCTTCTTTGCTGTCTTTGCGTGAGAAAAAAATCAAACAAACAAACTTTCTGCTACAGCCACACTTTCCGGCTTTCCTACATCAACCAGTTTATCGCCGGTATGATCGTAACCATAAATGTGATGTTGTGCTGCTAAACTCAGGTAAGTATCTACAATGGAGAATTTGCCTTTTTGTGGAATGAGGTCAAGCGTAGCTGGCTCAAAAACCACGACACAGCTATAGGCCATGGGTTTAAGGTTAGGCTTGTCAATAGAGATGCGTTTTTCGCCGGTGCTGTTATTGATCCAGCCGCAGAGGCGCATGTCATCATCAAACAAAAAATTGCGGGACGATTTTCTGTTGGTTATGCCGAAGGAAATTAAACCCTTTTTATGTTTATGATAACTAATAAGATCATTGATATTAAGGTCGGTTAAAAAATCGGCGTTGAGGGTAATGAAAGGCTGGTCCCTGGATAACAAGGGCGTTGCTTTTAGCAAACCGCCGCCGGTTTCAAGTACTTCGCTGGTTTCATCGCTGATAATTATGTTACTGCCCCAGCCGTTATTTTGATTAATGGCATTGATGACCTGGTCTGCAAAATGATGCACATTTACTACCACATTAGTAATACCATATTGCTGCAAATATTCGATGTTGCGCTGCAACAATGGTTTGCCGTTTACAATTGCCAATGGTTTGGGGTGATGATCTGTCCAGGGTTTGAAGCGGGTGCCTAAACCTGCTGAAAAGATCATGGCCTGGCCGCCCGCCCCTGAAGGTGAGCCTGACTCTAATAGGGTTAGTTCTTTTATCATGGCAATTATTTGACGTAATATAATTTCAGGCGTTTTTCGGACTTGCTGATTTGTAAACCTGATTACTTTTATTCCAAATGACTCAATGTGCCGCTGTCTTATCTCGTCATTAATTTTTACACCTGGCTGGCTATGCTAACCACCATCAATTTATATTACTAATTTTAATAAATGACAATAAAAAATCTGCTATGTAGAGAAATATTGGATGTTGCCTTCTGAATTTGAATCCCAATTTATTTCCTGACAAAAATCCCCAAACTATTTCTTCTTCATGGGTAGGAAATTTTCTTAATTCTTCGACCTTCTGAAAAATTAATTTTGAAGCGCCGTAATGCATACCAGGCTTTGAGTTCTTCAATTTCTCGTTTTTATTTTATGCAATCAACTATTTAGAATGCACTTGTAAGTTTAAGGTTAAGCCCCTTCAGGTGTTTGGGGCATTTGCATTTTCCAGTTTTCCCTGTTTGTATGACTTAGTTCAATTGCCACTTTAAATTTGTTTCTCAAATGCCTTGCCACTGCTTCTGCTGCATATACACTTCTATGCTGGCCGCCCGTGCAGCCAAAGTTGATGGACAGGTGTTCAAAATCCCTTTTGATATAATCTTCTACCGAAATATCGACGATGCTGTACACACTGTTTAAAAACTCCGGCATTTTTGTTTGCTGTTCCAGGAAATCTTTTACGGATTTATCCAATCCTGATAAATGTTTGTAGGCATCAAATCTTCCAGGATTTAAAATGCCCCGCATGTCGAACACAAAGCCGCCACCATTCTTGGTTTCATCTTTTGGGTAACCTGTTTTTATAAATGAAAAACTATTGATGCTGATGACCAAGGGTGTTTTGTCTGTGGCTTGTACAGGCGTAAACTCTTGTATCACTTCATTGCTGGTTACCAGCTCCAGTGCTTTTTTAAATTCGGGTAAAGAAATGCCAATGTTTTGATTGCTGAAAAATGATTTGAGGTTTTGTAATGCCAAAGGGATGCTGGTTAAAAAATGTGCTTTGCGTTCAAACAAACCACGGAAACCGTAGGCGCCCAACACCTGCAGTAACCTTATCAAAACATAACCATTGTACTGGCTGCGAAAAATATCTTTGTCAATGGAATGGCCGATGGTTGTTTCAAAAGCCAGCATGTAATCTTCCAGCAGGCGCTGCTTCCAGTCATCAGGTAAATTGGCTTTTGCCTGCCATAATAAAGAAGCGACATCATATTGTGGGGCACCTTTCATACCGCCCTGGTAATCTATAAAATGAATAGCACTATTTTCATCCACCATAATATTCCTGCTCTGAAAATCACGGAACATAAAATATTTATATTCCGTATGCGATAAATAATTGCTCAGCGCTTCAAAATCTTTAATGAGTTTTTGTTTATCATAAGGCTTGCGCAAGGCATCTAAAAAGTAATATTTAAAATAGAGCAAATCGGCCATGATGGCTTCCTTACCAAAGGAACTGTTGGTGAGGCATTTTTTATAATCCAATCCTTCATGTCCTTTTATTTGCAGGGCGGCCAACTGCTGCAGGCTTTGTTTATACAAGGCATATAGTTCATGGGTATAACCCAGTTGATCCAGTTTGTCGAGTAAAGAGGTGTTGCCAAAATCCTGTTGTAGATAAATTCTTTTATCATCACTTACACACAACACTTTTGCAGTGCTTAATTGCTTTGTTGCAAAATGTTGAGAGAAATATATAAAGGCTTCATTCTCTTTTATATTAGCACCATGCGTAGCAATGTAATTGCCATCAGTTGTGTACAAACGGAAGTAATGCCTTTCGCTGCCTGCCTGCGGCAATTGGTCGATGCTGGTGATAGTAGCTTTTGAAAAGCCTGCAAATAAAATATGTATCGTTTCTAACGTAGACTGCATCGCTGTTGTTTCGGGTAAAAATAGTTTAAATTAAATCAGCTCCCAAAACGGCACTGGTACTATAAAAGTGGATACGGTATTGTCTTGGGTTTACTGAGCTGCGGATTAAATCGTTGTTAAATCAACGGAGGGAAGCATAAATTCATGAGCAAAAGAGAAGGCCCTGTTTTAATCGTTTAAGATACTTTATTGTGAAACCTGGTAGTTTTGAAATTAGGGGGTTAGATTACCTGTTTTAATTTTCCAAAACTCAATGTTAAAAGCAATTTCCTGCC
>CAXTPJ010000376.1:0-4330 GCA_964245855.1 uncultured Ferruginibacter sp.
TTTACAATTAATAATTTTTTATTAAAAAGTATGCAGTTGTGCTTACAAAATTCAGGCTTTGCTCTAAAATTATAAACTAAGTGATCTGAAAAAATTATCAATTATCCAATTTTTATCAGTTCAAAAAAATATCAATTTCAATTCAAAATATGAACCTAATAAAACTGGCACTTCGTAAACCCATCTCCATCCTTGTATTGGTGGCGGGTTTACTCTTCTTTGGCATCAGTGCTACCAGGGATATCAAGATAGATATCTTACCCAAAATGAACCTCCCGGTAATTTACATTGCCCATCCGTTTGGAGGTTATACACCCAACCAGATGGAGTCTTATTTTGGTAAGCAGTATGTAAATATTTTTTTGTTTGCGAATGGTATCAAAAGCATCGAGACAAAAAATATACAGAGCCTGATGCTCATGAAACTCACTTATTATGAAGGCACCAACATGGCGCAGGCGGCCTCCGAATTAAGTGCTTTGTCCAACAGGGCGCAGGCTATTTTTCCACCGGGTACACAACCGCCATTTATCATTCGCTTTGATGCTTCTTCTTTACCGGTTGGGCAGTTGGTATTAAGCAGCGCAACCCGTACCAACAACGAGTTGCAAGACCTGGCGAATGTGTATGTAAGGGCTTCATTTACTTCCATCCCGGGCTTGCTGGCGCCGCCGCCGTTTGGTGGTAATATCCGTACCATCGAGATCAATGTTAGCCCGGATGCATTGCGCAGCCATAACATGACACCTGATCAGATTGTGGAAGCGATCAGGTTAAATAACCAAACGGCACCATCAGGTAACGTCCGCATTGGTGATAAACAATACATTTCCCCCACTAACAACACCATTAAGGCAATCAAAGATTTTGAAGACATTCCTTTGTTTAAAGGCGGTGTTCAAAATCTGTATTTGCGTGATGTTGCCACGGTAAAAGATGGTGCGGACGTTACCGCCGGTTACGCACTCATCAATGGCAAACGCTCCGTGTATGTAAGCATTGCAAAATCTGCGGATGCTTCTACCTGGGAAGTGGTGAATAATTTAAAAGCCAATTTGCCGAAGATACAAAGCACATTGCCCGAAGATGTAAAACTGTCGTACGAGTTTGACCAGTCAGTATATGTGATCAATGCAGTAAAAAGTTTGGTGAGCGAAGGGGTAATTGGAGCCTTGCTGACAGGTTTAATGGTATTGCTTTTTCTTGGCGACAGAAGGGCGGCTTTGATCGTTATTATGACGATCCCGATCTCTATTATTTCCGGCGTATTGTTCTTAAAATTATTTGGACAAACGATCAACATCATGTCGTTGAGCGGGTTGGCATTGGCTATTGGGATACTCGTTGACGAGAGTACGGTAACCATTGAAAATATCCACCAGCATTTTGATATGGGCAAACCCAAAGCATTGGCAATATGGGATGCCTGTAAAGAAATCGCCTTCCCTAAATTACTCATCCTGTTCTGTATCCTGGCAGTATTTGCACCGGCTTTTACCATGGCAGGTATTCCCGGTGCGTTGTTCCTGCCGCTCGCTTTGGCAATCGGCTTTTCTATGGTGATTTCTTTCTTACTGTCGCAAACATTTGTGCCGGTAATGGCTAACTGGATCATGAAAGTACATCCCGGCAAACATGCACCGCATGATGCTGCTGTAACAGATGACCAGTCCGATTTTGCAGCCAATGGTTTTACTGCTGATTCTGAAATGGCTACTTTCGATCAAAAGAAAATACTGGTTGAAAGGGAAGATTTTAACAACGATGGAAAGATCACCCGCTTTGATAAATTCCGCAACCGCTTCATGCGTTTCTTATCCCGCATGCTGCCTTACCGAAGACCGATTGTATTGGTTTATTTATTGCTCATCATTGGTGCAGCAGTGGTGTTGCTGAATACCATTGGCCGTGATGTATTGCCTAAAGTAAATTCGAGCCAGTTCCAGTTGCGCATGAGGGCGCCGGAAGGCACCCGTATAGAACGCACCGAAGAGAAAGCCATTAGCATTTTAAATGAACTGGAAAAGATGGTTGGCAAAGATCATATTGCCATCACTTCGGTGTATGTAGGCCAGCACCCCTCACTCTTTTCCGTAAGCCCGATCTATTTGTTTATGGCCGGTCCGCATGAAGCAGTGTTCCAGGTAAGTTTGAAGGAATACCATGCCGACATGGACCAGTTTAAAGACAAAGTAAGGGGCCGCATCAAACAACTGATGCCGGAAGTAAAACTCTCTTTTGAGCCAATAGAATTAACTGATAAAGTATTAAGCCAGGGTTCGCCCACGCCCATTGAAGTCCGCATTGCCGGCAAGAATAAAAAATTGAATGAAGAGTATGCCAATAAAGTTGTAGCCAAATTAAAAGCACTGAATTATATGAGGGATGTACAGATCGGTCAGCCACTTAAATATCCTGCATTGAATATCAACATCGACCGCATCAAAGCGGCGCAATTAGGGGTCGACATGAATGATGTATCCCGTTCCCTGATCGCCGCTACCTCTTCCTCCCGCTACACCGAAAAGAATGTTTGGCTTGATGAAAAGATTGGCTTGTCATACAATGTTCAGGTACAGGTGCCATTGAATGAAATGAACAGCAAAACAGCCATTGAAGAAATTCCATTGCTGAAGAATGCGGCCCGGCCTGTATTGGGCGATGTAGCAACCATTACAACCGATACTACTTACGGGGAGAATGATAACCTTGGCGCCATGCCTTATGTATCTGTTACGGCCAATTTAAACAACCGGGATTTGGGTGACGCCTCCAAAGATGTACAGAGTGCAATTGCATCGCTTGGCAAATTGCCAAGGGGCTTGTTTGTTGAACAGATTGGCCTGGGTAAGGTACTCAACGAAACACTGGATAGCCTGCAGTCTGGTTTGCTGGTAGCCATTGTCGTTATCTTCCTCATGCTGTCGGCCAACTTCCAGTCGTTTAAAGTGCCGTTGGTAATTTTGGCAACGGTGCCGGCGGTAGTGCTGGGTTCCTTGTTGTTGCTCACCATCACCGGCTCCACACTAAACCTGCAATCTTACATGGGCATCATCATGTCGGTGGGCGTATCCATTGCCAATGCCGTGTTGCTTATCACCAATGCAGAGCAATTGAGAAAGCACAATGGTGATGCATTGAAGTCGGCTAAAGAGGCTGCAGCGCTGCGTTTGAGGCCCATCATTATGACAAGCCTTGCCATGGTGGCAGGTATGTTGCCCATGGCAATAGGGCATGGCGAAGGCGGCGACCAGGTATCACCTTTAGGACGTGCAGTGATCGGTGGCCTTGTTGCCTCTACCTTCGCAGTGCTGTTGATTTTGCCATTGGTGTTTGCCTGGGTGCAGGGCAAAACTTCTACGGTGTCTGTTTCACTCGATCCGGAAGACAAAGACAGTACACATTTTATTCCTTCATTACTGGATACAAAAAACTAAGCAGATGAATACAAAATCAATTATACCGGCTTCATTATTTCATGGCAGCATCGTTGCGAACTTGTTCTGTTACCCTTTTCTTTTGGGGAAAGAAAAGGGTAACCAATCACTTTATCAGCATACCAATGAGCAGCTTTTTTCGCTGCTAACAGGTAAGCATACCCCAAATGGAAAACGGTGGAACTATATTTTTTCGGTACTGTTAACCGCCTCTGTATTTGCAGGTTGTCATTCCAACGCAGGCACTGCTGAAGAAAAAGCGGTTACTGAAAAACCAGTTGCCCCGGCAACATTCATTTTAGAAAAAGGCAAACTTTCTTCAACACTGGATATGCCGGGCGAACTGGTAGCATTTCAGCAGGTTGACCTGTACGCCAAAGTAAACAGCTTTGTAAAAAAACTGAATGCAGATGTGGGAACAGAGGTCACTGCAGGCCAATTGCTGGCAACCATGGAAGCGCCGGAGATCAACTCGCAGTTGGCCGGAGCACAATCAAGACTGAAATCGCTGGAAGCCGTGTACATCGGCAGCAAAGCAAATTATAACAGGCTGCTGGAAACAAGTAAAACACCCGGTACCATTTCACCCAATGACCTTGACCAGGCATTGGCCAAACAATCATCTGACCTGGCGCAACTGGAAGCCGCCAAAGCATCATATCGTGAAATAACCGATAACCGCAACTACCTTGAAATAAGGGCGCCGTTCAATGGTGTGATCACTGCAAGAAATGTGAGTACCGGTGCTTATGTTGGCCCGTCTGGCAAAGGATCTGAGTTGCCTTTGTTTACTTTGCAGGAACAAAAGAAACTGCGTTTGGTAGTGGCTGTCCCGGAAGCATACAGCGCTTACCTTAATGATAAGAATGATATCAGTTTTTCCATCCGCTCCA
>CAXTPJ010000377.1:0-4327 GCA_964245855.1 uncultured Ferruginibacter sp.
AATGCAGAAAAAGCCGGTCTGCGAATCATCGATCGCTTCCCAGTTATAAGGTATTTGAGGGTTTGCAAACAGCAAAGCCTGTTTTTCTATGCTTACAATCTTATCGGCATAATGCACATTGTTCCTGCCAATAATTAAACTGATCTTAAAATAATCTTTGCGGCTGTAAGGAATGGGCTGGGCAGAGCAGCCAATAAATTCATCCAGCTTAAACACATTGAAATGACCAATACCTTTTTTAAGGTTATCCGGCATCCAGTTAGCTTTTGTCAGGTAAAATTCTTCAATGGTCTGCGTCTTTTCCATTGCGTGAAGTTACAAAAATCAAACAAAACAGTATAAAAATGTAAGCAATGCTATAACTGTTTGTATAACCATTCCGCAAAATCTGGTATGCTGTAAAAGATTTCATCAGGTTCCAATACATTCAACGCTTCCGGTTCTGCCGTATCTGCCCAGGCCGCCGCTGCAATCTTTATCCCTGCTTGACGGCAGGCCAGTATATCACTTGGTGCATCACCTACGTAAATCACTTCCGCTTTATCTATGCCGTGCAGTAACTTCAATACATCATTTATACCCTCTGTCTTTCTTCCGCCTTTGGGCGAACCCGTTTCTATGATCGCAAAATAATGGGCAAGATCAAAATGCTTTAACGATATGGCCGTACTGTATTTTCCCTTACCGGTCACCATGGATATAGGGATATTTTTCTTTTTCAAACCTTCCAGTAATGCAGGAATGCCATCAAAAGCCACCGGGTACATATTGTGCAGGCTTTCATAAAACCGCAAATAATCCTGTACACCCTGCTCATAATGATCCGGCGCCAACGCCATGATGGTGCCTTCTTCCGATGGGCCAAAAGTAGCAATGATGTCGGCATCAGATAGTGACCGGCCAATCAATGGTTCTGTCGATTTTCGGAAGGCGCTGATACACAGTGGCAGCGTATTGGCCAACGTTCCATCCAGGTCAAAAATGACTGCTTTTATTTTTTGCATTGAGTTATTTTGTACGGTTCATAATAAAGCTGCTCTCCTGTTTTACAAAACCCACTTTAGGATAATATTCCATAGCAGTTGGTACAGAAAGCAGCAGCAACATCGATTCTTCCCCTAATTTTTCTTTGGTGAGCGCTATCAGTTTTTTACCAATGCCATGCTGCTGGTAAGCGGTATGTATGGCCAGGTCGGCAAGGTAACAACTCCATACCCAATCGGTTATGGAGCGGGCCGCACCTACCAGCAATTCCCCATCCCATGCCGTAACCACCAGGTTCGAATTGGCATACATTTTTTCAATGCGAGCTGCATCCTGTGTCGGCCTCGGTAATCCTGCATCGTTGTACAAAGCAATTACTGCTGCGGCGGTTGGTACCACGCCAACCTGGTATGTTATTTCCATTTCTTTATTCTTTAAAAAGTTGTTAGCCTTACAGCATTTGATACAGTTGTATGTTGTTACCGCAGGTATCATTCAACACAGCCAGCTTAACAGGCCCCATTTCTGTTGGCGCCATGCTGAACACCACACCAGCCTTAACCAACCGCTGGTATTCACTTTCAACATCATCAACATAAAAAGCAGTCCATGGGATACCGGCTTCCTGCAATGCTTTTTGATACACTGCCGCCGGTGGAAAACCCAACGGTTCCAGCACCAGTTCCACGCCATCCTGTTCCTCTTTCGATACTACCGTTAGCCATTTGTGTTCACCCATCGGTATTTCTGTTTTCTTTACAAATCCCAATACATTGGTATAAAATGCCAGTGCTTTTTCCTGGTCGGCCACCATAATACTTGCCAGTTTTACTTTCATGTTGAATCATTTTAGTTTTAAAGAAAGTAAAGTTCTGCCTGCGTTTATAATTACTGCTCTTCAAAATTGCTTTTTTACCGGCATAGTTTTTTTATAAGCAGCCGGCGATTGACCGGTAATTTTTTTAAACAAGCCTGCAAAGGAAGTTGTACTGTCAAAACCCACCGCATAACAGGCGTCTGCAATGCTGGTTGTATTGTGTTGCAGCAACTCTTTAGCTTTGCTGATGCGGAGCGCCATCAAATATTGATTGGGTGTTTGCCCATATATTTTTTTAAAAGAACGCAGCAGGTGGAATTTAGAAATACAGGCAGCCCTGCAAACATCATCCAGTTCAATTTTATTGGCAAAAGAACGGTCAAGGTAGTATTTCGCCAGCATCACCTGTTTCACCAGGTACATGTTGGAATATACTTTTAAACGGATCAATACAACCTGCTCATTGTAATAGGTCATCTTTAAAATTGAATGATATAAAAGATTAAAAATAATTAAAAACAATTCACAACACTACACAATAAATCAAAACCTGGGCGCCCGGGCGGGCTATCCGCAGTACTCCGCAGCCGCCATACAAACATGCTTTACATGGTAACAATCACCGGCGGCTTTACGGGGTACTTGCTCCTATCCCTGGCGCATGGCTGCTTGTAGTAAACCTTACCAAATAAAGCCATACTTGTTTATTTGTTGTTAGCAACAAACCCCGTCAGCGGTTAAAAACCCTGGCGGCGGTTGTGAAAAGCACTTAATAAAATATTTGGCTGCGACGAATACACAGATTAACACGAATGACAAATTGGGGATGCACGCTACCAAGACTTCCGAAGTTTTTAAAATTTCGGAAGTCTTATTGATGGTTGATCTTGATAGTGGAATACAAATTCAAGCCCCAACCCCGTCAGCGGTTGTGAGAAGTTGTGTAAATTAACTTTACGGGCCTGGGCAAACTATCAACATAGTCCGCAGCCATTAGGCATCAAACGTTTTATGCAACAATTTCCGAAACTTTTCAGCTATTTGTTACTGTGCTGCTTGCCATAAACTGTACTTAACAAAAAAATGCACCCTGTAAAGAGTGCATTTCATATAAACTAAAAACCGTTTACTTGTTATTAACAACAGCCGGTTTAAACAGGTATTTTTTTCTAACTACTACTGCGGCAAATATTACACCGGCAGCTAAAAAGGCCAGGTTCATATTTTCGTCAAAAGGAACATCAGGGTTACCTCCCGGATCAGGCCTTGCGGCAGCACCCGGACGAATGCTTCCTCCACCTGGCCCTAAACGTGGGTCAGCGGCAGGCCTTGCAGTGCCGGACTGCTGGGCATCTTCCCTGGTACCAACAGTTGATCCTGCACTGTTTTGCCACAAACTGGAAGAACTTCCTCCACTAACCGGGGCAATTTCTTCCTGCACGCCTTCTTCAGCTTCCTGGCTAAATGCAGGCAATGCAAACAGGGTCATCCCCAAAAGAAGTACCGGCGCAACCTTTTTTTTGATCATTTTTATAGCACACATTTTCATTAAAATCGATTTTTCTTGATTAATTGTCAGAGTTTACTACAAGTTGCTGAACCTTTTTGGTTTTATCCGGTGCAGTTATTTCTAACTGGTAAATTCCGTTGATGGTGCCCGAAGGTAACGCAAAACTTTGAGATGCGCTTCCACCGGCATGTTGAACCTGTTTAACCATTAATACCTGTCCTGCCGTATTTACCAGGCGAATGGTATATTTACCTGCTTCCTGGTTTACAAACTGCAGGTTAGCCAGGTTGCCACGTACCGGGTTAGGTGATACTGTAATAACAGCACCGCCTTTACCTAACACAACTTTAACGATCTCAGTATATTTAACCAGGCCGCTCCTATCTACGCTTTTTATGCGGTAATAGTTTGTTCCGGTAATGGTATGTTCATCCAGCCAGTTATAAACGACATCAGTTCCGTTATTGTTTGCGGTAACCGTAGCAGCAGTGCTAAAGTTGCGTCCATCAGCAGATTTCAGCACTTCATAAGAAGCAATGTTTACCTGGTTAGCTACTTTCCATTCAACTGCAATGTTGTTACTGGTAACCTGTATTGCTTTAACACTGGTAAAAGTTACCGGCAATACAACACCCGACCTGAATACAATACGGAAACGGTCTGCGGCGGCTGAACCTGCAGTTGAGCTAACAGCAAAACTGTACGAAGTGGTAGTGGCTAAATCCAACACGGTGTTAATACCGGTGAATTTATCTTCCAGCACACCGGTTACCAATGGATCCAATCCAATGCCTTGTACATCGATCCTGTAAGACTGGTTGCGCAATTGGTTCATGTTAAAGAAGATGGTATCGTTGCCGGTGATTGGTTTCCTTCTTTCTACTACCAGGTCGGTACTGCTGCGGATGATACCAAAGTTTTCGCCGAAGTTGCTGCTCTTCCAGATGTCTTCTACATCTACCCCGTTAGAGTAAGCATCATCAAAACTAACCATGTTACCATCGGCCAGGTCGGTT
>CAXTPJ010000378.1:0-4322 GCA_964245855.1 uncultured Ferruginibacter sp.
ACATTGGAGGTTACTATAGAAAACAACCCATTGGAAGGACTGTGAGAGAACCGGGCGCTGTAACCGGCCGCCAACGCTTTGGAGCCAGCATTGTAGTAGGCATTGAATGCTAAAGCAGGCGGATTATTTTCCAGCGATATGCCGGTTGTGTTATCGCCAAAAACAGCGACTGTATTGCCAATCATGCCCCGTACTACCAACTTTGCCAATGTAGGGTTATCATTTATACCCGATGGCAAACCTATGCCCGTATTTCCGCCGCTCATGTTGAATTTATTGTTTCCCGTACCGGTTGTAATGGCAGCTCCCACACCATTATTGTGGAAATAAGCCACATCGCCAAAAACCGTATTATGTGTAATAGAAAACTCTGCGCCACCTAAAGTAGCGGCACTACCGGCAAAGGGAAGACTAAAACCTCCACCATTGGTTGCATCACTAATTTTTTGCCAGGCGCCATTTTTACGGATATATAAAAAATGGTCTGTTTCATTATAAACCATTAACCCGTTTGGTGCCGCAGTAAGTGCTGTTATCTCGGTATTGCTTAAACGGGGTAACAGCAACCCTTTGCTGGTACCGCCATCCAGTTCCAGTACTGCATTGGCATCCGGGTTCCCGGCGGCGCCAATTTTTACCTGGGCAGTTAACGTAATAAAAAAACAGGAAAAACTAACAAGCAGTAAGATTGGTTTCATACAACAATTATTTTGAATGCAAAATAACTTGCTGCTATAAAAAAAGCAATCGCTTAAATGAGTGATTGGGTTAGGTTAAAAAGCAGAATAAATTGTGAACTTGCTACTACTTTTAAAATTGTAACACTCCATTCATCTTCCCACTATGCTAAAGTTGTTACTAATTTTATACTTCGTTAAAATTTTCATTATCGAAAAACATTAATATCCGTACAAACTATTTCATTAAATACTACACAATTTTTTCCCGGATAGCTTTGGCTACTGCTTCTGAAACAGAGCGGACGTGCAATTTTTCATAGATATTTTTTACATGGGTATTAACAGTATGTACGCTGATTCCACATTCTGCGGCAATCATTTTATGGCTTAACCCTTTTACCAACCAGCTCAATACTTCTTTCTCCCTTTCGCTGAGTTGAAAATTGGCAGGCACCTGCAATATCATCTGTGTTTGAAAAGCTTTCATTACCTGTTTTGCAACACTGCTGCTCATTGCTGCACCGCCTTCATAAATATCCTGGATTGATTGTATGATTTGTGCCGGGCTTGATTTTTTTAAAATGTATCCTGAAGCGCCTGCACAAATGGAAGCAAATATTTTTTCGTTATCATCAAACACTGTTTGCATTAAAATAGGCAGTTGATGGTATTGTTCACGAATGATCCTGACAGCTTCGATGCCGTTGATACCGGGCATATCAATATCCATCAGTACTACATCAGGATTAAACTGCAACAGGTCTTCCAATACACTGTTACAATCAGGAAAAGTGCCGGTACACTTCATTCTTCCGGTGGAATTGATTAAAACTGCAAGACTATCCAGCCGGTCAGCGCTATCATCGAATATGGCTACATTTATCAAAGGCTCAATTATGTTTTGTGCAAATTAAAGAATGGTATTACGGTAGACAATCGCTTAATCAGGTGATGGGAAAATTAAGATTAATTGTAGTACCCTGTCCTGTCACCGATTGCAGATTAAATTTTCCTTTCAATGCTTCGGCACGGAAGTGCATATTTTTTAACCCATTGCCTGCTGCAGTTTCGTTGCTGTTAAAACCTTTTCCATCATCATTTATTCTCATCAGTATGCTATTACCTTCCTTATTAATTGTAACAGCCACATTGCTGGCTGCTGCATATTTTAATGCATTGTTAACCGCTTCTTTAAAAATCAGGTAAAAATTCTGGCGTTGCTGCATGCTTAATTTTACTTCTTCTACGCTGGCATCGCTGGTAAAAATAACGTTGATGTTTTTCGCTTCCAATAGCGGCAATGCATATTCCCTCATCCGCACCAGCATATTTTCAAGCACGTCATTTTGTGGATTTACATACCACACAATATCACTCATACTTTCCATCGCTTTGGCAGAAGCATCATACATCTTGTCAACCAGTTGTTTTGCATCGGCATCTGCTATCTTATTCCGTGCCACATCGCTGTATATGTTGATACTGCTTAATGTTGCACCGATTTCATCATGCAGGTTACGGCTGATATTACTTCTTACCGCATAGAATTTTTCAACCTGTTTTAACCGGAAACGGTAAATAAAATATACTACCGCAGCAAACAATAAAAAGAAGGTAGTCCTAAATAACCAGGTTTGCCAAAAGGGTTTTTGAATGATAAAAGAAAAGCCGCTCATTCCAGATGTATTGATCACATTATTGTAACCGGTAGTTACCTTAAAATGATAAGCTCCCGGTGCCAGGTTATTATAAATAACAAAACTTTGATCATCTAATTTTTTCCATTCTTTATCAAACCCTTCAAGGCGGTAATAAAAACTAACCTGCTCTACATTGTCGTAATCAATGGTTGTAAAATCGAAGCGGATGCTGTTTTCTTTATAACCGAATGAAAGTGCGCTGTCGCTGAACTGCTGCAGGTTAACATATACTGGCTTATCCATTACTTTGCAGCCAGTAAGGTATGCTTTGCTTTTAGTATAACCGATCTCCTGGGTTTTGTTAAACTTACTGTACCCGCCTTCAAAACCAACAATCGGTTGCCCCGCAATAAATGAAACTTTTTGTTGTTGGAAAGAAGCATTTTGATCCAATGGCAATGAATAATTTTTGCATACATGGCTGATGGTGTTAAAAGAGAAAACGCCACTGTTACCCCTACCCCAAATTTCTTCTCCAATGCTGTTGATAGAATATACATACGTTGACTGCAAACCGTTTTTAATATCATAATTGGTAAATACACTCTTCACCGGGTCGTAACAACTCAATCCAGACATAGTACCATACCATATTTTACCTGCTGAGTCGATGGAGATTTCTGTACACCTGTTTTTTGTTTCATAAGCTGTACTAAAGGGCTGGCGATGGGAGGTAAACTGCTGGGTAAATTTATTAAAGCTAAACAGGCCATATTTTAAGCTGGTAAGCCATATTGTTTGATTGCCATCATCCTTTATTCCTCTTACCGGAAATATTTCTTCGAAAGAAGTATTTTCTACAGGTGTGCCATTGAATGAATAATCAAATATTTTAGTATTACCCGTCATTGTATTAAAATGAAGCAAGCCGGATTCGGTACCGATCCAGCAATTATGTTGTACATCCATACCGGCAGCTATTGCTTTTCGTGGCAAAGAAAAATGCTTTATGGTGTTATCAGATAACGAATACCTTTCAACAATACTATCAGCAAAAGCCCAAATATATTTTCCTGAATCTGCCAGTAACTGGCTGTACACTTTGGCCGGTGTGTTTTTATTGGTATTTACATTACCCGATAATTGTTGTACCGTATTTTTTAATAAATCGTATTTAATCAATCCACCATAAGGCTTACCTAGTGAAATCCATAAAATGTGCGGTGAAATTTTGTCTGTAATAATATGCTTCAATAAACTTTTTTTATTGGTATTGTATAATACGGGCAGCCGGTTGGAAACAACATCCTGCACTCCCAAGTTTAACTTAAATAAGCCATTACTGGTACTGATCCACAAAACTTTATCCTGCGAAAAAAAATTATAAAAAATACCCTTCGGATAATCGTTGATATTTTCAGGGGCATTGTTTAATTGACCCGTAAATTTTTTTTTATTAATGTCGAATATAAGCAGTTTGTGATTGTAGGTTCCACAAAGCAGATTATTGTTACCCAGCAGCGGTTCAAACTTAGATATGCACATCAACTCATTGCAAATAGAATTAGATAATTCACCTATTCCACGGTTAAATAAACTTGCCGTTGTTTCATCTTTAATAATGAGCAATCCTTCGCTGGTAGCTGCATACAATCCGTTTGATTCATCATTGTAAAGTCCCATAATATGGGCGCCTTTCAACAAGCAGGGAAAATAAATTTCTTTGTAGGTATCAGCAGCGATGTTGTACGCAAACAATCCGTTACCCCTTGTGCCTATCCAAACAGTACCCTTCTTGTCATATTGTATGCAATGGGGTACTGGTATTTTCTTTAAGGATACTGGTGATATTTTCTTTGTCCTGATATCAATTTTCTTCAGGCCATCTTCTGCCGCAATCCAGATATAATTGGCATCCCCACTGCAAAGCGGCCCTTTGTACAACACCTGTATGTCATTCTTATCATTGATGTAACGAAAGCTGTCAAATGTTTCATCATAA
>CAXTPJ010000379.1:0-4320 GCA_964245855.1 uncultured Ferruginibacter sp.
GGATGCCATCATTTTCAATTACCTCACTGCACAGCGCAAAGGCCTTACAGAAGATATCCGTAAAAAAACCTACAGCGCCATTGATAAAATTGGTTACAATGAATTAAAAACATTCCATACCAATAACCTGTCAAACAAACCATACACTTATTGCATTGTAGCTTCAGAAAAAAAGTTGCCGGAAGATGTAGTAAAAAAATATGGTGATATTAAAAAGCTCACGCTGGATAAGATCTTTGGATATTAATCTGCCTGAATTTATTCGATAGAATAGCCCTGAATTTTCGGGGCTATTTTTTTTGTTCTTCATTAAAATGTATTAAGGAGATTTACATCATATTGAAATAACAATGGCCGAAAAGGAAAATAGCATTACCAAAGAGGATGAAAAAAAATTTCGAGCTTTTCTTTTTTTTAAAAGAAGAAGAAAAATATGAGGATGCATTTCAATTGGTGTATCCTTTTATCAATAAATACCCCGAAGAATTTGTCGTGTTCTTTTTATCAGGAACGGTACTGCACCTGAATAATGATTGTGAAAGAGCGATGCGCTATCTTAAAAAAGCAGTGCAGCTTTGGCCGGAAAATTCATTGGCATCCATGTCGCTGATACATTCGTTAACACATACCAACAAGTGTTAAACAGCGTTTAAGGAAATAAGAAGATTCGTTTCTGCTAATTCATCAAACACGGCAGAACACTTATTGCTTATCCAGGAATGTTTAAAGGGATTGATTTTCAAGCCACTGCTAAAAAAAATATGATTAAAAAACTTTACCGGGATTTTGTTGAGCGCACACTCTAATCATTGAAATTGTAGAATTTTTTTTCCTCATTGCACAATTGCTTTAAAAATTATTCTAAGAAATTTGCAGTTTAAATTAATCAAATGACTCCAGCCGATTTAAATGAATTGATAAAAAACCGCCGCTCTGTTTTTCCTGACCAGTTTGATGCTGGTAAAAAAGTAGATGATGCCATCATTGAACAAATATTGATTAATGCAACCTGGGCGCCCAATCATGGGGCCTGCGAACCCTGGCATTTTACCGTTTTTGCCGGCGATGGTTTAAAAGCCTTTGCCAACTTTCAAAGCAACCTGTACAAAGAACAGGCTGGTGAAAGCTTCAATGAAGGCAAGTACAATAAACTACAACAACAACCATTGAAAGCCTCGCACATTATTTCTTTGAGTATGAAACGTTCTTTCAAAAAGGGCATTCCTGAAATAGAAGATATTGAAGCCGTAGCCTGCGCTGTACAAAACATTTACCTCACGGTTGCTGCTTATGGACTGGGCGGATACTGGACTTCCGGCGGCATCACTTACAACGAAAAAGCCAAACCATTTTTGGGCTTGGGCGAAGAAGATAAATTGCTCGGGTTCTTCTACATTGGACATGTGGCCATTCCAACTCCTGCGGGCAAAAGAAAACCCCTGAGCGAAAAAACCAACTGGGTTACCACCGCCTGAACAGGGAAATAGCATTCCTTTTTTCGGGGAAAATTTATTCCTTGAATAATCAATTCCTGCACATAAGTTTGCCGCCAATTTCAACCGATGGAAAAGAAGACGAAAGTGAGTTTGGTGTTAAGGCCGCAGCAGTTACTCGACAATGATGATATCCTGCAGGTGCAGCATTTGGTAAAAACAACACATGCTTTTGATTACATACTGCACGAATTAACCATACAGGAATTAAATCAATCCTTTGCTGATTTACCCAGGCCTGCAAAAGAAACGTTGACTGCATTCAACAAACTGCATTCCGGTAAAAGGCATACTGCCATTGTAAATAAATACAAAGCAGGCAAAGGTGGTATTGCTTTTGAAACATTTTACGAGAATGCATTATTGAGAGAACTGCATTTATTATTTGAGCAGTTAAAACCATTTGCTTCGCTTACCAAATGGCAGCATAAAATTTTAATTAATAAAAGCAATACCAAAACAGCACCCTGTACCTTCAGCACTTATAAACCGCTATTGCAGTTCGAAGTAGTGAAAGAAAAAGAAGCGCTTCAACTAAATATATTGGTATCACTAAATGGCGCAACTTATAATCTCATCGATTTTACCCGCTATCATTTCCTGCTGCTTTCCAACAACGAATATTTTTTGTTGTCGCACAAAGATTTTAAAACACTGGAATGGTTGCAACAGATCGATCCACCGAAGTTCAGTCAGGATGCAGATGCCATGGCGCAGCATATTTTAGCAAAGCTGGAAGAAGACTATACTGTTAACCGCAACAACCTGTTCAATCAAAATATTGTTGACAGCGTGCCGGTGAACCGGATATTGTTAAGTGAGATCAGCGGTTCTTTTTTAGTATTAACGCCGCAATGGGTGTATGATGGATTTATTGTGGAAGGCCAATGGCAGCCAACGTATGAAATCACAAAAAATGGCGAGGCGTATTGCATACAGCGTAATAAGGAAACGGAACTGAAGTTCTCCAAACAACTGCAACAGATGCACCCCAATTTTGCCAAACAACTCAATGGATACTATTATTTGTCTTTTGCAGATGCACAAAAAAAACAATGGTTTTTAAAAGCCTATCACAGCTTGTTGGAGCAGGATATTCCGCTGATAGGAATGGACATGCTGCAACACTTTCGTTACAGCGTTCACAAACCGGAAACTATTTTCAATATTGTAAAAGACAAAGACAATAAACTCACCATTGGTTTTGAATTAAAGTTTGGCGAAGAAACAGTTGGCCTGCACGACCTGCAAAAAACATTGCTGGCCACCCAAAAAGCCATCCTGTTAAAAGATGGTAGTTTGGGGGTATTGGGAAGTGAATGGCTGGAGCAATACAGCATGATCATCAAGCATGGTACCATCATTAATAAAAAAGAAATTGTGGTGGCGCGTTGGATGACTTTAACGGAAGGTGATACACAAGGTGAAGCTGTTGTTTTAAAGACAAATATTAAAGAAGAATGGTGGCAAAAATGGAAGCAATGGCAGCAAAGCGATACGGTATTGTACCCGGTGCCAAAAGCCATCAAAGCAACGCTGCGACCTTACCAGCAAAAAGGTTATGAGTGGATGGCACTGTTAGCTGAAGCAGGTGCAGGAACCTGTTTGGCAGATGATATGGGATTAGGAAAAACGCTGCAAACCATTTGCTTTTTAGCACATGCCCATCAACTGCAACCGGCACAAAAACATTTGATCGTTTGTCCCTCCAGTTTATTGTATAACTGGCAGCAGGAGTTTGAAAAATTTGCGCCGCACCTCAGCACATTTATTCATCATGGCGCCAGCAGGGATGTGAAGAAAATCGAAGAAAGCAGCAATCATATTTTTCTTACCACTTACAGCACTTTGCGAAGCGATGTCGACAGCATTGCAGCCATTCCGTTTGGCGTTGCAGTCATAGATGAAAGCCATAACATAAAAAACCCGGCAGCCTTAATTACCAAAGCAGTCAACCAGGTGAATGCCGCCAGCCGGGTGGCTTTGAGTGGTACACCGGTGATGAACAATACATTCGATCTGTATGCCCAGCTAAGCTTTTTATTGCCGGGCATGTTTGGCAGCAGGGAATTTTTTAAACGGGAATATGCGGATGCGATTGACCGGGACCAGGATCCGGAAAAAATTGCCGCTTTAAGAAAACTCACCGCACCTTTTGTATTGCGTCGTACCAAAGAACAGGTAGCGACTGACTTGCCGGAAAAAGTAGAAAGTGTTTTATGGTGTGAAATGGGTACTGATCAAAAACTGGCATACGAAACCATCAAAGAAAACATTAAAAGCAGTGTATTCATCGAAATAAAAGAGAAAGGTTTGGGCAGCGGCAAACTGAGTGTAATCAATGGTTTGCTGAAATTGCGCCAGGCATGTAACAGTTGCGAACTGGTAAAAGATGAAGACCTGTTTACAACTGATTCTGTGAAGACAGATATTTTAATTGCTGAATTAAAAAATATTATTCCCAATCACAAAGCGTTGGTATTTTCTCAATTCACCGGCATGCTTGATTTGTTAGAGAGGGATTTCGTTGCTAATAATATTCCTTATTGCCGTTTAGATGGCAGCACACCGGTTGAGCAAAGACAAGTGCTGGTGAATAATTTTCAACAGGCAGATAGTGTAGAAAAAGTTTTTTTGATCAGTCTGAAAGCTGGCAACGCCGGGCTGAATTTAACGGCTGCTGATTATGTGTTTTTGTTTGATCCATGGTGGAATACAGCCGTACAACAACAGGCCATTGACCGTACACACCGCATTGGCCAAACGCAAACGGTATTTGCTTACAGTATGGTGTGTAAAGGCACGGTAGAAGAAAAGATCATGCAGT
>CAXTPJ010000380.1:0-4307 GCA_964245855.1 uncultured Ferruginibacter sp.
ACGTGGTAGAAGGTGCGGATGAATTGACGGTAACATTGAGCAATAAAAAAACATACACTGCAAAAGTGATCGGTACCGATCCGGCATACGATTTAGCAGTTATCAAAATAGATGCGAAAGCATTGCCATTCTTATTGTATGGTAATTCAGATGATGTAAAGATTGGGCAGTGGGTGTTGGCATTGGGTTATCCTTTAAACCTGGAAACAACCGTTACTGCAGGTATTGTAAGCGCTAAATCAAGGAGCCTTGGCTTAAACAAAAGCACTAAAAACAATTCGGCGGTTGAATCATTCATTCAAACAGATGCGGCTGTAAACCAGGGAAACAGCGGTGGTGCACTGATCAACACCAGCGGTGTATTGATCGGCATTAACTCTGCCATCGCTTCTCCAACAGGTTATTATTCCGGTTATTCTTACGCCATCCCGGTTAACATTGTAAAAAAAGTGGTAGATGATATCATCAAGTACGGCAATGTGCAAAGAGGTTATTTAGGTGTATCAACTGCCAATACGTTCGACATACCGGATGACCAGAAAACAAAAATGAACCTTACTTATTCCGGTGATGGCCTGGTAATTACTGATGTTGCAAGCGGAAGTGCTGCTGCAGATGCCGGATTGAAAAAAGGCGATATCTTAAAAAGCCTCAATAGCGTAGAGGTTACGTTGCCATCAGAGTTGCAGGAACTGGTTACCCGTTACAAACCGAGCGATAAAGTGAGCATCGTTTATTCAAGGGGCGGAAAAGATTTTACTATCTCAGCAACATTAAAAAACAAGATCGGTACGTTTGATATTGTAAAGGTTGATAATGCAGCCCTTTCCAAACTGGGCGCTGATTTTGTAAACATGGATGCCCGCAAAGCAAAAGAATATGGCGTACCCGGCGGAGTGGTTGTAAAGAAAATAAATGAGGGCGCATTAAAAGACCAGACAAGAATGAGGGATGGCTTTGTGATCGTTAAAGTAAATGATAAAGACATCAAAAATTCAGAAGAATTAGGTAAAGCGATCGGCGGTTCCAAATCAGTCACACTGAGCGGTTTTTATCCTGGCTACGATGCCTTGTATGATTACCCGATTTCATTGGAAGAACAGTAGGAATTATTCTTTTTTAAAAAATTTATACTATCAAGGTTGCATTTTAAAATGCAACCTTTTTTTATTTTTTAGCTACTCCAAATACTATTTCCCCCGAATAATATACCGTGTAAATACCGTTTAAAAACTACATTAATAAGGTGTTTTAACGGTAGCCTTTTACATTTTTAGTTTACACTTTTACATACCCGCCATAGAACTTCCTGTGTACCCCATGTTAAATAAGCTGTCTTACGCCTGTTTCCTTTATTGACTAAAACACGACCAAGCTATAATAATTCTTACACCGGTAAGCTGAAAACGGTATCAAAGAGTAAGCAAAAAAACAACTAACTATGGCACTGAACGCAAACGACCTGAGTAATTTTGACCTTTTATCGAATTTGCAGGGCAACATTTTAAAAGGGCATGGCAGGGAACACACCACGCACATTTTTATCCTTTTTGATGGCAGCCGCATTGCACAGGCTAAAAGGTGGATAGCACATTTTGCTGATACAAAATTAGTATCGATGCAAAAACAGTTGAAACAACGGGAAGTATTTAAACAGAATAAAATACCAGGTGGGTTATTTGCCAGTTTTTACCTTACCAAAACAGGGTATGACGCACTTTCCATTACTGCCCCCACCGATGCAAGTTTTATAAGGGGTATGAAACACCCGGACACTAAGAATACATTAAACGATCCGGATAAAACCGCCTGGGAAGAAGGTTACCAGGAAGATATACATGCCATGATTTTGCTTGCCCACGAAAGTGTAGATGAAATGGGAAGGATAGCATTGGATATGATTGATGAGCTGGATAAATTTTCAAGGATTGCGCTGATCGAATATGGCCATGCCATTAAAAATGAAAATGGCGATGGAATAGAACATTTTGGCTACGTTGACGGGGTAAGCCAACCCTTATTTTTACAGGATGAAGTGGATGCATCAAGAAATGGTAAAAAAGCCGAAGATATGCAGTGGGATGCAGAAGCACCGTTGGAACTCGTGTTGGTGCCTGATACCATTACCAATGACCCAACAGCTTTTGGAAGTTATTTTGTTTACCGCAAGCTGGAACAACGGGTAAAAGCATTCAATGAAGCGGAAGAAAAATTAGCAGACAGGCTTGGGCTTAAAGATGATGATAAAGAAAGGGCAGGTGCTATGCTGGTTGGGCGTTTTGAAGATGGCACACCTGTAACAATGATTAAAACAGATGGCATGATCGGCAGCGGTGCAGAAAACAATTTTGATTACCGTGCGGATCCAGCAGGCGCCAAGTGCCCTTTTCACGCACATATCAGAAAAACAAACCCCCGTGGCACCGGTGGTTTTGAAGACCTTGCCGGCGAAAAAAAACACATCATGGCCAGAAGGGGTATCCCGTTTGGTATGCGCAATGTTAACACCAGCATTTCTCCTTCGATACCGCAGATGCCGGCTGATGGCGTAGGATTATTATTTATGAGTTACCAGGCCAACCTGGCCAGCCAGTTTGAATTTATCCAGAGTGCATGGGTTAACAATGATGCTTTTCCAAGGGATACTACGGGTACCGGGATCAAGCATGGATCTGACCCTATATTGGGGCAGGGCATTGTAAGCAAGGGTAAATTTGCAAAAACATGGGGAGATGAAACTACGCTTGATGAACAGCGTTTTGAAAATTTTGTACAAATGAAAGGAGGCGAATACTTCTTTACCCCGTCTGTAAAGTTTTTAAAAACAATTACCGAAATTCCGGTGATTGAAGTTGCCCCATAACAGTTACTGTATTGTCTGCAGCAACGACTTTGATAAATGAGTTGTTCAACACTTTTGAACAACTCATTTTTATTGACTTTATTCCCCGTAAACCATGTCATCCAGTTTCTTAAACGCATACATCATGCAGCTTACATGCAATGCCTGGGCAAATTCGTTGCGGTACAACATTTCCCTCACTTCTTCTACCGGTATTAACTGTACTTCAATTTCTTCATTCTCATCCAAACTTTGAGCGGCTATTTTTTTACCACCGGTAGCTAAAAAGAGGTAGGTGTAATTATTTAGTACACCAGGGTTGGCTGCAACTTTTCCTACTTCGGTGATGCTGGAAAATTGGTAGCCGGTCTCTTCCATCAATTCCCTTGCAATGGCAGTTGTATGGTCTTCGCCTTTATCAACAAAACCACCGGGAATTTCCAGTATGGTTTCTTCGATCGGGTAACGGAATTGTTTTACCATTACTACTTTATTGTTTTCGGTAATAGCCAAGGCACATACACTTACCGGCAGTTCTACCACAAAATATTCTGGTACAATTTTACCGTCGGGCATTTGGCAGGTGTCTTTCCTGGCGGTGAAATATTGATGTTGGGATATATATTCGGAAGTTAGTTTTTTCCAGTTCATGTTGTTTGGTTTAGTTGATCAGTGATTGGTGATAAGCAGGCAATTTATTGAGATGTTTGTTAGGTGCAGGTTTTGATGCCTGTTGGTATGCGGTACAAGTGGGCCCCGCCAGAGCGGGGACGATGATGAATACGAACAAATGCTGGTTCAAAAATATTATGGCTTAAAAGAATAAATTTTTATTACACGAATTATACGAATTCACTTGCCTAAAAATAATTTTCTCTAACTCATCACCTGTCACTGATTACTTTTCAGCAACCACTAATTCCACCCCATCCGCTCCCTCAAAGCAGTAATATGCGCCGTGTGGTGGCGGCCATGCCAGGCGTAGCTGCCGAGCAAATACCAGAGTGTCATTTCTTTTTTATACTCCGGATGAAAAACCGTTCGGTCCCACTCTTCTGCTTTAATGGCGCCGATGACCGTTACCAGGCGCAGGTGTAATGCATGGAGCAGCGTGAGCGAAACATTGATGGGAATAATTGCTGTATCAGCGAGGTTAGCCCAGGCAGCTTCATCATACGGTTTAATGATTGGGTTATCTTCTGTAAGCGCCAGTTTAAAACGTATATAGGCATTCATGTGGCTATCGGCCACATGATGCACCACCTGCTTAACCATCCAGCCGCCATCCCGGTAAGGTGTGTCGAGTTGGGAGGCATCCAGGTTATTGACCGCATTTTCTAAATGTTGGGGCAAAAACTTAATATCGATCAGCCAGCCCTTTAACTGCTTTTCTGAAAAAGGTTGCGGCTCATATTTACCGATGGGATAGCGAAGGTCTTCCATTTTGTGCTGTTTAAACTGACAA
>CAXTPJ010000381.1:0-4302 GCA_964245855.1 uncultured Ferruginibacter sp.
TATGTATACCAAAACCTTCTATCATACGAAGGGAGCGGGGAATGGCGCGGTCGCTCATGGCCCACATCAGCATGTGGGATGTTTCCGGCATCAGCGATACAAAATCCCAAAAAGTATCATGGGCGCTGCCGGCTTGCGGATAAGCCCGGTCGGCCTCCATTTTAACGGAGTGGATAAGATCAGGGAATTTGATGGCATCCTGTATAAAGAATACCGGGATGTTGTTGCCCACCAGATCCCAGTTACCTTCTTTGGTATAAAATTTTACTGCAAACCCACGCACATCCCTTGGCGTATCAACTGAGCCTGCACCACCAGCCACCGTAGAAAACCGGGTAAAGAGCGGCGTCTTTTCTCCTGCCCGCTGAAAGATATCTGCTTTGGTAATATCTGTCAGCGATTCATACAATTCAAAATATCCATGCGCTGCCGAACCCCTGGCGTGTACAATGCGTTCAGGAATACGCTCATGATCGAAATGGAATATTTTTTCCCTCAATACAAAATCTTCCAGTAACACAGGCCCACGTTGCCCGGCTGTAAGGCTGTTCTGGTTATCGGCAATATGCATTCCCTGGTTAGTGGTAAGATAAGGGTGCACTTTGTCTGCAGTTTGATGGGTATCTCCACCTGCTGTTGCGGCATTTTTTTGCTTCATGTTGATTGTTGATGAATGGTGAAATAATGGTAAAGAATTGCAGCGACTGGACACCAAACCTTATTCCACAAAGTAATTATCAGAACAACTTATTTTACAGAAAGGTGACGATGTAAAAGACTGCCTTTGAAAAGGTATATTTTGTCTACTTTATGAACGCTTCTCCCGAACTTTTATAGTTTTTAATAAGCCGATCTGCATTTGTGTAGAATTAAAACATCAATAAATAAAAAGCCAGCAAATAATGCCTCAGTAGTGTTTTGTTTATGGGTACTATAAAAGGTTTATCTGCTTATAACATAAAAGTGTGACAGCAACGATGTTGATGGCATAGCAATTGAACCGAACTTTCTGCTTCAATAATTACAATCCACAAAACATAATATACATGAAAGAAGATAATACCATGAGCAGGCGTACTGCCATCAATGGACTTGGACTTACATTGGCGGCTGCAATGCTTGCGCCGGTTTTGCCTGCGGCTGCATCGCCGGTTAATACCAATGAAGGTTCCATTCCTGACCTGGAAGACCCTACTACCAAATATCCCAGACCTCCTTTTAAAGCACAGTCGCAACCATGGCCAGGACTGGCAAGCAAGATGGATCCCAAGCCTGATCACGGAGAGACTAGTTACAAAGGTTCAGGCAGATTAGCTGGACGTAAAGCGCTCATCACAGGCGGAGATTCCGGGATGGGCAGGGCTGCGGCGATTGCCTTTGCAAGGGAAGGGGCGGATGTAGCCATCAATTATTTTCCCAATGAAGAAGAGGATGCACAGGAAGTAGTTAAGCTGATTAAGACAGCAGGTAGAAAAGCCATTGCTATTCCCGGAGATTTAAGAGATGAAGCATTTTGTACAAAACTCGTGGCACAGGCAGCAGCAGCATTAGGCGGACTCGATATTGTAGTAAACAATGCAGCCAGGCAGCAGACGCATGAATCAATACTCGACATATCTACTGAGCAATTTGACTGGACGATGAAAACAAATATCTATGCTCCGTTCTGGATCATTAAAGCAGCGCTGGCACATTTAAAACCCGGCTCAGCTATCATAGCAACTTCTTCTGAACAGGCTTATAGCCCTTCGGCCGAATTATACGACTATGCACAAACCAAAGCAGCCACTACCAGCTATGTAAAATCATTGGCAAAGCAACTGGCACCTAAAGGTATTCGTGTAAACGGAGTAGCACCGGGCCCGATCTGGACACCATTGCAGGTGAGTGGCGGTGCAACCATGGAAAAGTTGCAAAGCTTTGGCGGCAACACACCAATGGGAAGACCGGGACAACCTGCGGAGCTGGCTTCTATATATGTACAGTTGGCAGTAAGCGATGCAAGCTATTCAACGGGCCAGGTGTACGGTGCCTCGGGAGGTGCAGGCAATCCATAATTTTTTATGCAATTAATATTTACTTTAACCATTAATACAATACCATGAAAAAAATCCTGATCATTGATGATGAAACAAATACCTGTCAATTGCTGAAACATTATCTGATGTCGCAGCAATTTGATGTGGCAACATCCTGTACATTGGCTGCTGGTATTCAAAAAATTGCTGACTACCATCCTGATATTCTTTTCCTGGATAATGACCTGCCCGACGGACTTGGTTGGGAGCGTGCCTGGGACCTGGCCAGTTGCAATCCATGGCTACGGATAAAATTAATTAGTGGTACAGAACTTAAATTATCTCCCGAACAAAGACAAAAATTTGAGGTGATTGAAAAGCCCTTATCGGTATATAAAATCAATGCAGCGTTGGCATGAGTACAAAAATGTAAATTTTGCGAAGGTCTTTTTATTAAATTTAAATGAAGATTTAGACCCTACCTTCAAAAAGAAAACAATTAGTAATACTTATAAGCTGAAGTAATATGCACTTTAATCTCACTCATACTTATTTGATTTGCTTATAGATTATAAACTTTTGAACTACCCTGTAGATTATGACTGCAATCTTAATACCCTTTAAATGCTTTCCATATAAATTACCTAACAGTAACGGATAAGCCCTTCGCTACATTTGATTAAAACATTTTCCCTTAATCATCCCAAACTGTACTCGCAGTCAATTGGTATGAGTAAATATCTCTACTCATTATCTGCTTAAAGCCTTCTTATAACCAGTTTAAATATGGATATATAATTGCACTGTCGTAAGTATAGATATTCCTCAAACCTACTTGCCATGACAGTTTTGAACCACCTGAAACTTAAACTCATCGACTTTATTGGTGGGCTTACTATTGCTAAAACACTCCGATATTTTAAGCAGCAACAACATAAATCAACGGAAGAGTTGCATACTCAACAGCAGGAAAGCCTGCGCACTCTTTTCCAAAAAGCAATAAGCGCTACCAGGTATTATAAACAATATGATGAATATGCTGAAGTGCCAATATTAAATAAACAGACTGTCAATGCCCGGCCCCTTGATTTTTTATCCGCAGGTTATAAAGGGAAACTGATTAGTAAATCTACCAGCGGTTCTACCGGAGTACCATTTCATTATTATGCATCTGCCAGTAGCCAGTCTGCATTATGGGCAGGATTGATCCTTTCCTGGGAAACCACGGGCTACCAGTTTGGTGACCGGGTGGCATTCATTGCAGGCAGTGCGCTGATAAAAAAGGGAGTTAAACACAATGTCTTTTATAAACTGATGAACATAGATCTTTATCCTGCTGCCGTAATGGAAGACTTGATCATTGAATCATACATAAAAAATATCCGGCAAAGAAAGACAGTTGTCATATATGGTTATGCAATGGCTTTACAAACAATTGCTGACTATATTTTGCGACATAGAATGGAGCCATTAAGTTCACTGAGAGGAATAGTTTGTACAGCAGAAATGCTTACTCATGAAATGCGTACAAACATTGAAACTGCTTTTGGAGTGCCTGTTTATAATCAGTATGGTTGTGGAGAAGCAGGAGTTTCGGCGTTTGAATGCAAAGAAAAGAAACTTCACCTTATCAGTTCACGCTGTTGTTATGAAATTAGTGAAACCGGTTCCCTGGTTGGTACCGACCTGATGAATGATGCCTGCATAATGCTAAAATTTGATACCGGCGACTTCGTTGAATTTGATAAAAAAGGATGTAGTTGCGGTAGTAATTTTCCTGTTATCCATGATATTACTGGAAGAAGTTCAGATGTGGTTACAGACAGGAACAATAAAAAAATACACAGTGCTTATTTTAATTTTTTATTTAAAGCGGATAAAACCATCAAGCAATTCCAGGTGGTATATGATGAGCATGCAATAGTGCTAAAACTCCAGGTAACCACAGGTGCAGGTTCGAATGATTATCACCAGTATCTCGACATAATGAAAGCTAATTTTGACTTTGATTCCTATGCAGTAGAGTTGAATTCCCGCTTCCATCAAAAAAATAATCTGAAGCACAGTTTTATTATCCGGCAAACAATTGCCAGCCCTGCATTAATGGTATAGTTTGTATAAGTTTCCCTGTAATCCTATATCGAAAAAACGAAAGAACAAGTATGTGTATCAAATTATTCTTTTGCTGGTTGTTGGTTGTTCTTCACTGAATTGCCTCCCTATGTTTATTGAATAAGATTTGTCCTGGTTGGTCAATTATCGTTTATCGGTATCAATAATTCCC
>CAXTPJ010000382.1:0-4285 GCA_964245855.1 uncultured Ferruginibacter sp.
GAATAAATGTGCTTCGCATTTTTTCAATCACGCTGTTGGCGTGACCAAACCAAAAGTGGTGGCTTTTTCGGTTACTGTTTTCAACTACAAGGCATGATGCAGGCAGTTTGTTTTTTGAAAGACAGTTTTAGGATGTTATAAAAAAGGACAATTAATGTTACTTGTTAGCAGCACGCTGCGCCAGGGATAGGAGTGTAAAGCCCGGTGAAGCCCCATCCGGCTTCCCCCAAAGGGGGAAGTGGAAGAAGCTAAGCATCTGTGCCGGACTTGCAACGGATAGCCCGCCCGGGCGCCCAATTTATTTTTATAAAAAAAGGCCGTGATAAAAATCACAGCCTTTAAATTATTATTCAATAAAACTTATTTGGCAGCAGTAAAATTTTCTTCTACCTGTTTCCAGTTAACAACGTTCCAAAAGGCAGCTAAATAATCAGGCCTTTTGTTTTGATAATTTAAATAGTAGGCATGTTCCCATACGTCGCAACCCAGTATTGGCGTGCCTTTTACTTCGGCAACATCCATCAGCGGGTTATCCTGGTTTGGCGTAGAGGTAACTTCCAGCTTGCCATCTTTTACAATTAACCAGGCCCAGCCGCTACCAAAACGGGTAGTGCCGGCAGCATTGAATTTTTCTTTAAAACCATCGAAAGAACCAAAGGCTGCATTGATGGCTTCTGCCACAGCGCCGGTTGGTGTGCCGCCTGCATTGGGCGCTAATACTTTCCAGAAAAAGCTATGGTTCCAATGCCCACCGCCGTTGTTGCGGACTGCAGGAGAAATGCTGCCTGCATGTTGTACCAACTCTTCAATGGTTTTGTTTTCATGCTCTGTGCCTGCAACGGCTTTATTCAAATTATCAACATAAGCCTGGTGGTGTTTGCCATGGTGTATCTGCATGGTCTTGGTATCAATGTGTGGCTCTAATGCTTCATGTGCATACGGTAAAGCCGGTAATGTAAATGCCATAATGTTTAATTGTTTAAAAGTTAATGTGATGCCCGTAAAACGGATAACAAATTTACAAATTCGGGCTGCATTATGTTCGAATAAAAAATTATTCTTTCTTTATTTCGCAACCTCAGCGCCTTGCTTTAAAGAAGTCTTTCATTAACTGTGCACATTCCAGTGCAAGCACACCACTTTCAACAATTGTTTTGGGATGAAAAGGGCTGTTGCTGCCGGTGGTGTGGCGGTACCCATTTTTTTCGTCGCTGGCGCCATACACTACCTTGCCGATTTTGCTCCAGTACAAAGCACCACTGCACATTACACAAGGTTCAACCGTAACATACAAGGTTGCTTCGGGCAAATATTTGCTGCCTAAAAAATTGAAAGCCGAAGTGAGTGCAATGATCTCGGCATGGGCCGTACTGTCGGTCAGTTTCTCCACCTGGTTATAACCCCGGCCAATGATGCGATCGTTCATTACCACGATGGCGCCGACCGGTACTTCTTCTTCATCAAAGGCACGCTGTGCCTCTTTGAGCGCCAGTTGCATGTATTGTTTGTTCGTCATTGCCGGTAAAATTATTGATACAGATAAGCCATCATATACTCATCTAAAAATACATTCTCTTTTTTGAGCCAGGTATATTTTTTCAGGATGCCTTCTTTTTGAAAGCCAGCTTTTTTATACAGGCGAATGGCTTTTTCGTTGATAACGTCAACGCTCAACTCAATCCGTAAAATGTTTTTTTCTTGGCCCAATGCAATAATAGCATTCATCATTTGCAACCCATAACCTTTACCGGAAAGCAAGGGATCAATGGCAAGTCCACCGAGGTACGCCACATGGGCAGCACGGTAGGTCATAGGAATAAATTTGAACATGCCCACCGGTTTGCCTGCTGCTTCAAAGATGTAAACAATGTTTTTTTCGAGCAGGTCCTGGTAAATGGGTTGGAACGCTTCGGCGCTCATGATTTCATACAGCAAATAAGGGTTTACTGTTGGGTGCATGTAGAGATAATAAACAAAGTCGAAATCGGTTGAAGTGATGGGGCGTATCATGGTGGCGAAGGTATTGTAATTATGAAAAGATGATGGTTATGTTACCAGCATTTGTTGTAATGGCGGCGGTAGTGGCGTCGCACTCTTGTGCATTTGGTTTTCAAAGCGGCAGTGAATTCGTGGTTTAAAATCTTAACAAGTTAAAACAACTAATACTTTGGCTTTATCTCTATTTACTTTTTTTCTTGATAAAAAAAGTAACAAAAAATCAAGGCTTCGAAAAAAAAGGCTGAAATTTTGCTCATCAGCCTAAAATCAAGGAACTCGCCGCAAGAGATTAATACTTTACTGTTTCTGCCGGCTCAAACAGCCTTGATTTTTTAACGGCTGATGAACAAAATTTCTAGCACTTTTTATTCAAGGCCATCAGGCATCTGCTATTACAAAAAATTAAAGCCTGGTATTTTTTGTATTTGAGTAATAAAATATCAGCATCTTAACTTGCAGATTATTTCAATTTTTATTGGGTTAATTTTATGTGTTCCTAACAACTTTATTTCAACGATTGATCAGCATGATATCTATTCAACAGTTAGAAAATAGCCGGACTTATTTTGCCAGTGGTGCTACCAAATCATATCATTTCAGGAAAGAACAGTTGAATAAATTAAAGCAAAGTATTTTGTTGCATGAAGAAGCATTGAACACTGCCTTGTATGCCGATCTAAGAAAAAGCAAAGAAGAAGTATGGGTAACAGAAACCGGTTTTGTGATGGCTGAAATAAATGATACGCTGAAAAATTTAAAGAACTGGATAGCAGAAGAAAGGGTTGGTACCAACTTACTTAATTTCCCTTCCTCAAGCCATATCATAAAAGAGCCACTTGGGGTTGTCCTCATTATTGCACCATGGAATTATCCTTTTCAATTATTGTTTTGCCCGTTGATTGGTGCCATTGCTGCGGGCAATTGCGTGGTGTTGAAACCAAGTGAGTTTGCGCCGGCAACAGCAGCGGTGATGAAAAAGATCATTGATGCAACCTTTGCAAAAGAATATATTTTATATGCTGAAGGCGACGGCGCTGTGGTAGTGCCGACCATAATGAACCATTTTACCTTTGACCATGTATTTTATACCGGCAGCACCGCCGTTGGAAAAATGATTTATACCATGGCTGCAGAAAAATTGGTTCCGGTAACATTGGAATTGGGTGGCAAAAGCCCTTGTGTGGTGGAGAGCGATGCCAACATAAAAGTGGCCGCCAAAAGAATTGCTATGACCAAGTTCAGCAATGCCGGGCAAATGTGTGTGGCGCCGGATTATGTGCTGGTACATACATCACAAAAACATACTTTGATAGCGGAATTGAGAAATGTTATCCAACAATTTTTTGGGGTAGATGCTGCCGTGAGTTACAACTATGGAAAGATCATTAATGAAAAACAGTTTGACCGGTTGGTTGGTTATTTAAAAGATGGAACGGTAGTGTATGGAGGGAACAGCAACCGGCAAACACTCTACATTGAACCAACCATACTGGATAACGTTGCAGCTATATCATCCATCATGCAAGAAGAAATATTTGGCCCGCTGCTTCCTGTTATTTCTTTTGATACAACAACCGATGCGTTAAAGATAATAGAGCAGCATAAAAACCCGCTGGCGTTTTATGTATTTACCTCCAGCAATAAAAAAGCAACTGATTGGTTAAACAGCGTGCCTTTTGGCGGAGGCTGTGTCAACAATGCAAGCTGGCATTTAACCAATCCTGCACTGCCTTTCGGCGGCAGAGGTTTTAGTGGAACGGGCGCTTACCATGGCCGGGCAAGTTTTGATACCTTTTGCCATAAAAAATCTGTATTGAAAACGCCCACCTGGTTTGATCCGGCGATGAAGTATCCACCATTTAAGGGAAAGTTGAAACTATTTAAATGGATCATCAAATGAAATGGATAAAAAGATTGTTACTGCATTGGTCATATTGATACTGGTATTTGCAGGCTATGTATTATTTATAAACAGGAATTCAACCAACATGACGGCAAGACAAAAAGTATTAAAAGCAACGTATCCTGCATTAATGTGGTTTACAAAACTAACAGGTAAAAATGCATCCGTATAAAAGAATGAACAGGCTCAACCTTCCATATCTTTTTATACGTTACAACCAATAAAAAATGATGGGACGGTTTTTGACCTTGCTTTATTAAAAGGCAAAAAAGTAATGCTGGTAAATACGGCATCTGATTGTGGTTATACCGACCAGTTTGCAGACCTTGAAAAATTATACCAGCAATACAAAGACAAGCTGACCATATTGGCTTTTCCTGCCAA
>CAXTPJ010000383.1:0-4281 GCA_964245855.1 uncultured Ferruginibacter sp.
GATAATGAAAGGCGGGGCCGAAATGCTTCGCCAATTTGAAGTTGAGCCTGAATTAACCATTGTGTCTGCTCATCGTACACCGGAGCGCTTGCAAAAAAAAAAAAAAAAAAAAAAAGAAAGAGGTTTAAAAGTTATCATTGCCGGTGCAGGCGGCGCTGCTCACTTGCCGGGCATGGTTGCAGCACAAACTATTTTACCGGTGATCGGTGTACCCGTTAAGTCTTCTAATTCTATTGATGGATGGGATAGCGTATTGTCTATTTTGCAAATGCCCTATGGTGTACCGGTTGCAACCGTTGCGCTTAATGGCGCAAAGAATGCTGGTATTTTAGCCGCACAGATTTTGGCACTGCATGATACTTCCATTGCAGGAAAGTTAGAAGCTTACAAAGAATACCAGGACGATATTGTAATGGAAAGCGTAAAGAATGTAAAGCGTTTTGGCTTTACCAATGAATTTGATCAATAATTCTTTGTATTGCAGCATGAATTTAAACCTGCATCATAAAGGACTTGCCCTGTCAGTATTTTTTCTATAAAATTATTGATAGGGCATTTATCTTTTCATACCGGGAGCAATTTATAAATTCGAGTGCGCCGCTATAATTACTTTTTGTAAAACTCTTTCCACTGAATCGTTTTGCCAGTTTTTGCAGATTGCTTGGCCGCTTCCAAAATCTTCACCACTATTTCATTGTTAGCGGGCGATGATAAATCATACGGCTGCATATTGATATTTCCCCGTATCACATTTTTAAAGTAAATAAACGGATCATCCCGGTCTGCCGGCAGAGCAGCCGCCGTTACAGTTTGTACTGCTGCGTTCTCACTTTCTTTCACCAGCATATTGGTGCCGTCTTTACAAAAAACATATCCTTTGGCGCCATACAGTTCCATGTCTTTCCTGCTGTAAGGCCAGTTCCAGGATGCTTCAATTATTACCTGCGCTTTTTTGTACGTCAATACAATCGTTGCCTCATCTTCAACCTTTGGATAAAACTGTGGCTTTATCTGTTGCGTTACTGCTGTGACTGTCAGCGGCTGTTCGCCATTCATGAACCAGGTAGCCAGGTTGGCGCCATAACAGCCAAAATCAGTAAGGGCACCACCACCATTCAATTTGGGGTCGGTTAGCCATTCTAAAAATTCCGGGTTGCACCCAATTTCTATTGGCCCTCTGTGCCCGGTATGAAAAACAATTTTACGGATATCGCCGGTAGTTTGCCCATCATTTAATATCGTGTATGCCTTGGCGTTACTTCCATACCAGGTAGTTTCATAATTGGTGAGCAAATGAATATTGTGCTGTTTTGCCAGCGCCAGCATTTTGTTAGCATGTTCCATACTTACCGCCAGCGGTTTCTCCACCATTACATGAATGCCTTTGGGCGCACAATATTCCACCACTTTTAAATGATCGAAGATGGTATTAAAAGCCAATACCGCTTCGGGCTTTGTCTTTTCGATCATCTCTTCTATGGAAACGTACACAATATCCATACTGTAACCATGCTGTTTCGAGTAAGCTTCAGCCAGTGCCCGGTTCGGTTCTGCAATCCCTACTATTTCGATATCACCTTTTTTCTCCCTGCCCAATATCCAGTGCACGTGGGTATGCACCAGTCCAACAATAGCAACCCGCAGTGGTTTGTTGGCAGTGGTTTGTGCTTTCAATTGAAAAAGCGAAGCCATCATTAGCAATAAGAAGACAATCTTTTTACACATCGATGATATTTTAAAGGAAGCATTAATGAGAGATGATGTTAATCGCTTTCTTTCATGGCAATATTATTTAGCAAGGACATAAATTTAAAACTCTTTGCTTAAAAAGCAGATAGTTATAAATGCAGGTAATATAATTTTAATAGATCAATAAATTGATCAGAATAATTCCCTTTTTCATCCCTGATCAATATTTCTTCAGCGCCGATATTCATTTGATGATGGCTAAAAATCAATATTCCCCTAAAGTAATTATGAGAAGGTGTTTGTTTCACTAATACTTTTTCTGATAGAAATAAACCTGCGTTCCCGGCTTCAGCAATACAATCATTTACCCGGTGATAAGGCAACAATGCTGCAAACAAGCCACCCGGATGTAAATGTTTTTTTACTGACTGCAGTAATTGCGACAGCGTTAAAGTAGTATCATGTTTGGCAGCATTCTTATTGGCAGCAACGCTTTTTAAATCTCCTTCAAAAAACGGCGGGTTGCTAATGATCAGGTCATATTGCTTTGCTTCGTCAAAATCATTTACATCTTCATTGAACACCGTAATCCTTTCGGCCCAGGGCGATTGCTGTATGTTATCGCTTGCCTGTTCATACGCAGCTTTATCAATCTCAATGGTATCAATAGCTGCGTTGGTCTGTTGAGCCAGCATCAATGGCAGCAGGCCCGTTCCGGTACCAATATCCAGTATCCCCGCCACTTCCATATCCTTTATTGCATTAGCGATGTAAGCCCCAAACAAACAGGCATCGGTACACACTTTCATGGCACACCTATCCTGGTAAACGGTAAATTTTTTGAATTGAAAATAATTGTTGGGCATAAGAAGCTGACAAAGATAAGATGCTGGTATAGAACAAGGATAACACGGATGTAACGGATGAAAAACGGATCTTATCTTATCCGTGTAAAATCAGTTCAAGCTGTGTCATCAGCGTTCCATAAAAATCCGTTTCAAATCTGCCCGATCCGTGTCATCAGCGTTCCATCAAAATGCGTTATTTTTGCAGCAAATGAACCTTAACCAACTGTTGCTGCACTGGCATGGGATACTCTTTATTATCTTTTGTGCCATTACACTTATCCAGCTTTTTTATTACCTTTTTTTCTTTGTTCGACTGGCTTTTTACAAAGCTAAAACGGCCGACACAACGCATACCCATCCTGTTTCCGTTATTATTTGTGCAAGGGACGAAGCCGCTAACCTGGCCAAAAACCTGGTGGGCTCACTCGTGCAGGATTACCGCACCACGCATGAAGTAATTGTGGTAAACGATAACTCGTTCGACGACAGTAAATATTTGCTGGAAGAATTTCAAAAAGAATTCAAGCAATTGCATGTGGTGGAGTTAAAGCAGGAAGCCATGCTGATCCCCGGCAAAAAATTTCCGCTGAGCATGGGCATCAAAGCAGCGAAGTACGAGATTGTATTGCTGACAGATGCTGATTGTGTACCCGCCAGCGAACATTGGATAGACAAAATGCAGGCGACCTACAACGATGAAACAGAGATCGTTTTGGGTTACGGCGCATACTACAAAAAACCGGGATTGCTGAATAAAGTGCTGCGTTGGGAAACGGTGCATACCGCTTTGCAATATTTCAGCTATGCGCTGGCAGGCAAAGCCTATATGGGCGTTGGCAGAAATCTGAGCTATAAAAAAACGATCTTCTTCCGCCACAAAGGCTTTTCATCGCACAACCATGTAGCCAGTGGCGATGATGATTTGTTCATTAATATGGCGGCTACTAAGCGCAACACTAAAATCAATATTGATAAAGAAACTTTTACCTTGAGCGAACCGGCTAAAAACTGGTCGCAGTGGTTTAAACAAAAGACCCGGCATTACAGCACCGGCAAATATTACCGTCCGCTCCACAAATTTTTGCTGGGATTATATGCTGCGTCCCATTTTCTTTTTTATCCATTGCTGGCAGCTTGCTTTGTGCTGGTAAACTGGCAATGGGCACTCATCGTTTTTGGCATTCGCTTTTTAGTACAGGCCATTGTTTTTTACCCGGTCACAAAAAAACTGGATGAAAAAGATTTGTACCCGTTATTTTTATTTTTTGACATCTGGATGTTTTTTTATTATTTGCTGTTTTCGGTGGCATTGATAAAGAAACCGGCGGCGACCTGGAAATAGTTGCCCCCTCCGCCACTTGAAGGGGGAACCAGGGCAGGCATTTAATGTTGAAAGAGAGTGCTGAGTTGTTTGTGTTAGCTGCTCATTGGAATTCGGTACAAGGGAGTGACACAACGATGCTGAATAATGATCCAATGCCCGTTCAATAAAATACAATCATGGAAATACTGTTACAATACTTTGCTGATTTTTCGCCTGTACAGTTGCAGCAACTGGCGGCGTTGAAAGATTTATACACAGAATGGAATGAACAGATCAATGTGATTTCGAGGAAAGACATGGACAATTTTTATGAACACCATGTACTCCATTCATTAGTGATCGCTACCCAGTTTGAATTCACCAAAGGCATGCAGGTACTGGATTTGGGCTGCGGTGGCGGGTTTCCCGGTGTACCATTGG
>CAXTPJ010000384.1:0-4267 GCA_964245855.1 uncultured Ferruginibacter sp.
TGGGTACATTATCATAATAGTAGCGCAATCCATCGTTGTTGCCAAAACTATTGAACGGGCGGTAATAGCTGCCGTAGCCATAATAGCTGGGGTTATAATAATAGTAAGGGCTGGCAAATGGTGAACCATACAAGTAATCGTACCGGTTAAAATTGTTGAAGCCGGATGTCTGGCTGTTAAAATCTTCGGCCGTTAAAATAAAGCTGCCATCTTTTTTTAATAAAAAACTGCGGATATAAAAATCGTTGAAAGCCGATTTGGAACTGCCATTTGAGCGGGCGAGCGACCGTACCTCATCATCGAAAATGGTGAAGATATTGGAGAGTACGGAATCACCTTTTACATCCCAGATATGGGCAAGCAGCCCTTCAATATTGATGCTTCTTTCTTTGTAAAAAAATGAGGCAAGAATGTACCGTTTGTTTACATTATCAATTTTAATTTTTACTTCATCGATGTAATTATTGTTGAGGTTTACGGGATGGAATGCAAACGAATCCTGTGCCTGGGTTTTGGTTATCAGTGAAACGCTTGATAAATTTTCCCGTGAATTATTTTTTGCGGCAGCAGTAAAAACAAAGTTGCCATCATTGTCCAGCGAAAAATCGCTGAAAGCACTTCTGCGTTCTTCGTAATCCATTTGCAGCCGGCTTTTGTGCAGCAACTGCAGTTGGTTATCAAAAAGCAACGTAGTAAAATTGGCCTTGTCATCTTTATGCTGAATTTTAAAGATCATGATCTTCTTCCTGTCTTCGCTATTGATGGTGCTGTAAATTTTATTATCGCCCATAACGCCCACATGCGTGGTATCCAATTCTACGGGTTCTCCTACTTTTTGCCCGGCTGCATCCAATTTAGCCGCCATACAATACACTACTCCTTTTTTCTGGTACTGGTAAATCAAATAAAAAAAATCAGGATAGGCAATATAGTTAACGTTGAAAGTTTTGCTGGGTATGTATTCCAGTTCAATTTTATCCTTCAGCTCCATACTATCGTTGTAAATATTGAGCGCATATTTCCAGCGTACATTTTTAAACACTACGATGTTACCGCTTACTTTACCAATGATATCGAAGTTCATATCACGGCCATCTTCCCTAAAAGGTTCAGAAAAAATAATTTGCTGCCCCTGCACCAGTACTGGCAACATTAAAATAAAGTAGATCAACAAGCAACGTCCCTTCATACAATAAAAATTTGGTACATAAAATTAAGCTATAATGTGCAATGATTTTCGCAATGCAGCCATCGGATGCACAATGTTGTGATTTTACATAGAAACAGGCAATATGATTGAAAAAAATAGCACCCATATTTTAACAAACCAGTTTGATATTTAAAGCTTATTTACATTTAACAGAACATAGCGGCAATTTAATTGTGTTACTTTGTACTGACAGCAATCAATGTTGTTTACTTAAGGTGAATCACGCAAAAGCGCCAGGAAAGCAAAAACGCAAAGAAGGGAAAATAAAACTTTACGTCTTTGCCTCTTTGCATTCTTTGCCTGCCCGAAAGATTCATTCTGGCGGGAATTTTATTCAGGCGACGTGAAAAAAATTGTTAAGTAAACGACATTGTAACAGCAATTACCATTTTATGCAAACAGTTATCATCACCGGTGGCACCGGCCTCATAGGAAAATCGCTCAGCAAACGTCTTACAGCAAGCGGCTTTAAAGTGATCATCTTAACAAGGAATATACCTGACAACAATAACAGTAATCCAAACATACAATATGCTTTGTGGGATGTAAAAGCCCATACCATTGATATAGCTGCCATACAGGCTGCCGATTTTATCATACACCTTACCGGCGCCGGCGTGGTAGATAAAAGATGGACAGCAGATTACAAAAAAGAGATTCAGGATAGCCGCACCAAAAGCAGTGCGTTATTGATCGATACATTACGCAACCACTCAAATAAAGTAAAAGCGGTAGTAAGCGCTTCGGCTACCGGTTGGTATGGCGCTGATGAAGAAAGGCAAAACGGCCGCAGCAACTTTATTGAAGCAGATAAACCAGCAACAGATTTTTTAGGCGAAACCTGCAGGCTGTGGGAAGAAAGTATAACACCGGTAACGGCAATGGGTAAACGATTAGTGATCTTGCGTACCGGCATTGTGCTGGGTAACGGTGGCGGCGCTTTTGCCGAATTTAAAAAACCGGTCCGGTTTGGTGTAGCCGCCATACTTAGCAAAGGCAAGCAGGTAGTTAGCTGGATACATTTGGATGACCTGTGCAGCCTTTACATACAGGCATTGCAAAACGAACAGTTGAGCGGTGTGTACAATGCTGTGGCGCCGGCGCCGGTAAGCAACAAAACGCTGATGCTGGAGCTGGCCAAACAAATGAAAGGAAAGTTTTTTGTCCCCATGCATGTACCATCCATCGTATTAAAAATCATGCTGGGCGAAAGCAGTATTGAAGTGCTGAAAAGTGTTACTGTAAGCAGCAAAAAAATTGAGCAGGCAGGCTTTATTTTTCAATATCCAACCATTGAAAAAGCATTGGAAGAGCTAACCAGAAAATAAAGCTTCATCAAAGCGCCAATCAACAAAAAGGGGATGCTCCCGTCTTCGTACAAATACCGATTGTCCATTGCTTATTGTCCATTGCGGATTGACTATTGACCACTGGCCATTGACCATTGCCCGATTCACCATTCACAACTTCACCACTACGTCTTCAAATCTGTCTTCCTGAAATAATTAATGATCAGGCTGCACCATGCGATGATGTAAAGGCCTGCAGCAATGATGAGTGTATAATCCTCCACCGTCCTTTTTTCCAGCATCCTTGGTTTAAAAGGATTGGGTACTAAGGAGTCGGCGGCTTCCAGTGGCATATAGTAACCGATTTGGCTATTGTTGAATGTAAAAGAAGCCCATAAAACGTTATCAACAATACATACAAAAGCAAAATAGATAATGATGGCAAGCCCGGTACGTTTGATAAAAATGGCAGTCACAAAACCTACTACCAGATAAAGTGTAGCCATCAGCGCAAAGTAGCCAACGTAGTACACCTTATCAAAAAGGTGCGCCGTATCGGTCGAAAAAGCAAGTCCTACCAACAAACCGGATACAAAAATCAATGCAGTGCTGGTGAGTACAAAAAAGATAAGCATGGAAAATTTGGCCTTCAAAAAATCCATCCTGCTCCAACCATCAATAATGTTTTGGCGATGGGTACGGTACTGTGTTTCGTTGGTGATGAGCAGGATGAACAGCATACCGATAAGGATAAAAAATAAGCCGCCCATCCAGGCCGATGAGTGCCATATTTTAGGAAACACAAAAGGCGATTCAATGAACGACTTCAGCATTTGTTCCTGCATTTGATTGGAGTTGCCTATTGACTCCATGTACTTGCTGGCAGAAAAATACAGTGCTATCGGGAAGAAAATAAGGAAGGCGCCAAACAACACCCAAAAAGTGCGGTAGGTTTTTATCTTGAGCCATTCAATTTTAAAAAGGTCGAGCATATATAATTTTTGAGAAGGTTATTTTATTTGTCGCTTTTGGTACCGGTAATTTCAAGGAACCTTGTTTCGAGCGATTTACGTTTTTCATTGAGGCGGTTGAGTACAATGCCGTTTTTAAAACAATATTCATTCACTGCCCCAGCAGTGATATTTTCGGCGCCGGTTACCTGCAAATAATTATCAATGATTTTCACCGAGCCCATTCCATTCATCTGCTCCAGTATATTTTTTAGTGCCGCATTATCAGCAGCGCTTACTTCTATTAGAACAGCTTCACTCACGGCACTGCTGCCACCGGTATTCATAACCTCTTTAACGGAACCGGCAGTTTTTAAAACGCCTTTTTGTATAATGGCCACATGCGTACAAACCCTTTCTACTTCATCTAAAATATGGCTTGCCATGATGATGGTTTTGCCATTGCGGTTCAACTCTTTTATCAGTTCCCTTATTTCGGCTATACCTGCAGGATCAAGGCCGTTGGTAGGTTCATCAAAAACCAATATCTGCGGATCGCCAAGCAGCGCCGAAGCAATGGCCAGCCGCTGTTTCATCCCCAAAGAATAACTGCTGAAGGGCGATGTTTTGCGTTGATAAAGGTTCACTGTCTGCAATACCCTATCGATGTCAGCTTCGCCTTTGCCTTTTATTTTTGCGGCGATCTTTAAATTATTTTCGGCGCTCAGGTAAGGATAAAAATTAGGCGTTTCCAGCAACGTACCAATCTTTTTCCGGGAAGCCGCAGTACTTGGTTCGCCGTTCCAGGAATAGGTACC
>CAXTPJ010000385.1:0-4256 GCA_964245855.1 uncultured Ferruginibacter sp.
TGTAGCTGCCATAAAACACTGCTGCTGGTAAAATAATTTCTTTTAATAGTTTAAATGAAAATGCCATGGTTATCAGCCATGGCATTTTTTATTATCGATAAAATCATTGATTAAAACTTCACGCCTACTTTGGCAAAATACATGGCGCCACCCATACCCATTTGCAGGGCTTCGTAACGGGTTCCTGTTTCTGTTAAGTTGGGGTCTAAACGGTATTGAGGATACACATCAAAAATATTGGCACCGCCCACGGTGATGGACAATTTATCTGTTGCTGCATAAGAGAAAGACAGATCGGTGGTGGTCCTTGCTTTAAATCGTTCAACCGCTAAATCATAGTCAATTAATTCAACCGCTGCAAAGTTGGTAAACCTCAAATTGGTAGAAAATTTATTGATCCTGTAATCGAAATTGAAACTCAGTTTATGCTTTGGTGCAGAGGCCTGTAAAAAGTACTGTTCCCTGATAGAAAAATAAGTGTCTTCCTTGCCTTTTAAAGCAGGCACTGTTTTTACTGCGGTGATAGAAAGATCATTTAAGTTGCCTGCAAAAGTTGCGTTCAGTTTACCGGCACCTACTTTAAAACCATACGTTGCAATTACATCAAGCCCTGCAGTTCTAGTGTTGACTGCATTGGTAAAGAATTTGGCAGAACCGATATTGAGGTCTTGCAAAGTGCTGCCGATCACATCATCATCCTGGCCAAATTCGCCTGTTAAAACAACCCTGTCTTTGATGCTCACGGTGTAAGCATCTACCGTAATGCTCAGGTTGCGGATGGGTTTAGTGGTAAAACCAAAACTGGTGTTAACCGAAGTTTCCTGCTTTAATGCAGGGATACCCACCAATTTGGCAAGGTTGCCGGAGTTTGGTGCAACCACTACTTCAGAAGTTACGCCTGCTGCAACGTTTGTAAACGTATTACTGAAATTGATTTGTGGTAAAGATGGCGCCCTGAAGCCGGTGCTTACAGAACCCCTCAACGAAAATTTATCAGAGAATTTAACACGGGAAGCCAGTTTCCAGTTGGCGGTCCAGCCAAAGTCGCTGTACTTTTCAACCCTTACCGCAGTGCTCAGCAACCAGTCTTTGTTTACATCCAGTTCGCCATCTGCATAAGCGCCCCAGTTGGTCCTTTGTGCATTCACTTCATCAGCCGGTTGAAAACCAGGGAAGCCCTGTGAGCCACCCGGTGCATCGGTTGCATTTGGATATTGTTTGTACGATCCAATTTCACCGGCAAATATTTTATATTGGTCCTGGCGGAACTCCGTGCCTAATGCAACATTGGCGCCTTTCAACAGGTTGAACGATTTATTAAAATGTGCGCCGATAACATTTTGCGCCAGTTGAAACCCGCCTGCTTTAAATGCGGTTTTAGATGCTGCACCCAATGAAGCGTTCAGGGTATGGCTAACATCGTATTCAAAACGGTTAGCGCCCAGGGTAGCATTAAAATCAGCAGACCAGCCACCAACTTTCGTTTTGATACCAAATGATGCAGACCTGTCATTAATAGAAGAATTGATCAGCGGATCAAATCCATCCGGGTAAATTGCCGGAACATTTCTTGGGCTGCCGGCCGGCCTGGTGTATGCATAAGCGCTACCATCCCGGTGACTGATGCCGCCAAAGGCGTAGAAGCTGGCGTTGGCGCTGCCTTTTATCGGGAAAGCACTGTTTAAAAAGAAGCTGTAGTTTTTTAAAGAACCGTCACCGGCCTTTTTACGGGGATCATCATCCGTTTCAGTTTTAAAGTTAGGACGGTAAGTTTTCGCCTTGCTTAAAAAATCAGCGGTGAGGTTCACAAAGCCGTTGTTCTTTAATTCAAAACCATAGTTTACATTGGCATTGGCAGTAAAGCCATCCGTTTGGCTGTTCATGATCTTGCCATCATCCGATTTCAATGATTTACCGTAACCGGTGATAAAAGTAGAACCCGATACATTGGCAGAACCTTCTTTGGTAGCAGATTTCAATACAATGTTTATCACACCGGCAATGGCATCAGAACCATATTGGGCGGCGGCGCCGTCTCTTAAAATTTCTATCCTTTCAATAGCAGCGGCAGGAATGGTATTCAAATCGGTACCGGTGTTACCACGGCCACGGCTGCCATATAAATTTACCAGTGAAGACTGGTGCCAGCGTTTGCCGTTTACCAATACCAACGTTTGATCCGGGCCCAGCCCTCTTAAAGAAGCCGGGTCAATATGATCTGCACCATCAGAACCGCTCTGGCGGTTGCTGTTAAAAGAAGGCGCTACATATTGTAATATCTGGTTGATGTCAACCTGTCCAACCGTATTGGTGATTTTTGAAATAGGGATGATGTCAATCGGTACAGGTGTTTCTGTTGCAGAACGTTTTAAGCTGCGGGTACCTACAATTTCAACGGCACCTAATAAGATGGTGGAATTGCTCATGGTTACATCTGCAAAAGCGCCGGTTGCAGTTACTTCCTGTTCGGTTAACCCTGCGCCGGAAAATACTAGTACGGCATCTTTTGTGGTAGTGCTTAATGTGTAATTGCCATCCCTGTCTGTAGTGGTGCCGGATGCTTTGCCTTTTTCTTTAACGGAAGCGCCTTCCAATGACTGCCCGTTTCTGTCTGTTACTTTTCCTTTTACAATGGTTTGCGCATGGGTGAGGACTGCACTTGCCATACAAATGATTAGGCAAAGGAATGATTTTCTCATGTTTGTTTTTGGTTTTGGTTAATGACAGGCTAATTTAATGATTATAATTTAAACACATCAATCAGCCATTATAAAATCGGATCAAGAAAGCGTATATAGATGGTAAACTGGATTGCAACCCCAATCTTGTTTTATTCAATCATTTTTTTATACTCGGTACTGCAGAGTACACCAGCCTGCAAACTATGTAGCATTGCCATAAGTAAATTATATTGATTCATCATTCACTGTTCAATGCCATTTACTCAACAACCTTTTCAAGTCCGCCTGAATGATTTTTCAGGCAGGCGAAGCATGAAAAGTTGCGAAAACACAAAGTTGTATTGCTCTTCTTTGCGTCTTTTCTTTCCTGGTGCCTTTGCGAAATTTTCCTTGAATAAACGATGTTGATTGACTATTGACTATTCACCATTCACCACCTTTCCGGGATACTCCTGCAGCGCCGCTTCCAGGCAGTCCATCGCATTATTGATAGCATCGGTATTCAATACATAGGCCAGCCGCACTTCCTGTTTGCCCAACCCTGCTGTACTGTAAAAACCGGTAGCCGGTGCCAGCATCAGCGTTTGCCCGTTGTGGCTGAAAGATTCCAATAACCATTGACAAAATACATCTGCATCATCAATGGGCAATTTGGCCATGGCATAAAAAGCGCCACCGGGGTTAGGACAAAATACACCTGGTATGGCATTCAGCCTGGAAACAATCAGGTCCCTCCGTTTTTTATATTCTGCTTTGGTGGTGTCAAAATAATTATCCGGCAGGTCAACAGCGGCCTCGCCTAAAATTTGTGCAAAGCTGGGTGGGCTTAACCTGGCCTGGGCAAACTTCATGGCCGCATTCAGCAGTTCCTTATTCCTGGTAACAAAGGCGCCGATCCTTCCTCCGCAGGCGCTGTAGCGTTTGCTGATGGTATCCATCAACACCACATTGTCATCCACTCCAGTCAAATGCATGGCGCTGGTATGGGTGCCTTCATAGCAAAACTCACGGTAAGCCTCATCCGCAAATAAAAAAAGGTTGTGCTTCAAAATAATCTGCTTCAGCACTTCCATTTCATCTTTACTATATAGATAACCGGTTGGGTTGTTGGGGTTGCAAACAACAATGGCTTTGGTTTTAGGCGTAATGGCTTTTTCAAAATCTTCAATCGGTGGAAGTGCAAAACCACTTTCAATGCTTGATGTGATGGGTTTTACTAAAACACCGGCTTCTATGGCAAAACCATTGTAGTTGGCATAAAACGGTTCCGGGATGATCACTTCATCGCCGGCGTCCATGCAGGCCATAAAACCAAACAAAATGGCTTCGCTTCCACCGGTGGTAATGATGATCTGTTCAGGCGTAACCTCAATGCCCGCTTTAGCATAATATTGCACCAGTTTTTTACGGTAACTTTCGTTTCCTGCACTGTGACTGTATTCCAGCACTTTAAAATCACTGTGGCGCACAGCATCCAGAATTTTTTCCGGCGTAGCAATATCCGGTTGCCCAATGTTTAAATGATATACTTTGGTGCCCCTTTTTTTAGCGGCTTCTGCAAACGGGACTAATTTT
>CAXTPJ010000386.1:0-4256 GCA_964245855.1 uncultured Ferruginibacter sp.
CAAATAATAAAGGTGGTGCTTATGTAAGGCCTCAACTGGGTTACCACAATTATGACTGGAATGTTTTCGGATTTTATAATCACATTTTCAGGACTGATAACTATTCAGATGTTCAGTCAGCCGGTATTGGGTTCACTTATAACATCCGGTTTAAATAAATTTTATTAACTACCCGCACCAATCGAAAATTCTTTTAATTCCACCCGACTATTTAAGCCATCAATTATAAATGATAATTGATGGCTTTTTTTGCAAGCAGTTTCTTAAATTGAATATTAATGTTGTTGCCGGCTCCAGTAACACGATTGAACTTCATTGGCCCGTTCGAATAGCATGGCCCGGGCGGACGTAGCAACTCCCGTCTGAACGGTTCAGCCGGGCGGGCTTGTACAGTTAATTCTTTACTCAACATTTACTGACCAATTCAGATTTGTATTTTTCACGCAGCATCCCAAATGCAATGAAACTTACAGCATCGTTTGTTTAAAAAAATTCCAGGCATATAAATACACATCAATATCTCCGGGGTAATCATGTTTTCCATTGATCACTTTTAATAAAGTAACAGGAGCTTTGCCTTTCTGATGATAGCTATATTGCTCAATTGTTTTATGATCGGCAGTATCAGTATCGGGCAATTTTTTAAACGCAGGTTCGCCTTTATATCCGGCTAAACCAGCCCAGTAATGAAACGTATTCTCTGTACTGCGTACTACTCCAAAACTGCTGTTGCCGACAAACATTTCGCCGCCATTGTAAGGATTGGTACCGTCACTTGTTCCGTTGATAATGAGTACCGGCAGGGCTTTGCCGGCCAGTACACAATCGCAGGAGGCAGAATCCGGCATATTGGCAACAATGGCAGTGATGGCTTTTATTTTATCCGGCATGGTCAAACCTAATTTGTATGCCATGTGTCCGCCACCTGAAAATCCTGCCGCAAATATTTTCTTTTCACTGATTGAAAACTTCTCACGCAAGTATTGTATCATGGCATTAAAAAATGCCTGTTCGTTGACGTCTTCTTTATTTGCCGCAGACGTAGCGAATTTGCGGCATTCATTCCAAAAATGTTTGTACCCTTCAGGATAAACAATCAGCAGGTTTTCTTTTGGGGCAATGGCTTCGAGTGCTGTAGTATGCTTTATCATATCAGCACTGTTGCCGCCAGAACCATGCATGATGAACAACAGGCTGCCGTTGACAATATTTTTTCCAGGTTTGTTGTAATGAAATACCCGGTAGTTATTTTCTATTAATACAGAGTCGGTCATCAACTGTCCGTGTACATCAACAGCGATAATGCAGCACCATACGATCAACAGGTTTTTCATTTCAGGTAGTAAGTTTATTATTTTTCTGCACTGATAACCAGGGCGCTGGCTTCTACTGCAACCTGCCCGGCAGGATATTTATTGCCGATCAATTCATACACTTCATCTTTTATTTTTATACGCATGGCTTCATCAGCTTTGCTCAAAGCAGCAACAATAGGCGCCCCTACTTCTGTCATCATGCCCCAATAGTTATCAACTGTTAGCGCATTCAGGCTTATCGGCACTTCCTGCACAACAATATTTTTAAACCCTGCCTTTTCAAATATTTCCTGCATCAATCCGGGTTTGGCACAACGGAACATCCCCGGAGATCCTGGCGGCGGTGCAGGTATTTCCATATTTTTATTGATGGTGCCCATCATAGCCGTTACCCAAAAATTCTTTTCCGGAACATTCCAAACCGAAGTTGCCACCCTTCCACCCTGCTTTAATACCCGGTACATTTCATTGGCAGCCAACTGCATGTCAGGAAAAAACATAAAGCCAAAGCGGCAACTGATCGCATCAAAATGATCGTCTGTGTAAGGCAGTTCACATACATCACAAACTTTGGTAGTTACATTGCTGATGTTTCGTTTAATCGCATTTTCTTCGGCAATGGCCAGCATATCGTCCGATACATCCGTCATAACAACATGTCCATCTTTTATCATTGAGGCAATCGTCAGGGCTGGCTCGCCGGTTCCCGTAGCAATATCCAATACAGTAATATCGCCGGATGGGTTGATTGCCGCAATGATGGCTTTGCCAACCGGCTCCATAAAATTCATAGTGAGTTCATCCCATTTTTTCCAGCCTCCTGAAAATTTATTCCAGGAGTTTTTTTGCTGCTCTCTAATTTCTTCCAGGGCTGCTTCCATAATTAAAAGTTTTTTGTTTTGAGATAAAAAATATTTTGTTCCCGGCTTTAGGAATGCTTTTCAACTTCATTGGCCCGTCCGGATGGCAGGGCCGGGCAGACGTTGCACTCTTGTACTATAATTCTTTATTGAGCATTTCCGGTTGTTCTAAATGTAAACAATGCATAAATTAAAAAACAACTTCAACAAATGCAAGAAACAATCGGCTGTTAACCAATAAAACACATTAGCGTTGCACAAAAACTTCCATGATCCGCATCACTTCTGCAGCTTCCTCCGCCGGGCCAGGGTTTGGTGCCTGTCCTAAAAAATAAGCCACCGTTTGTTTAATCATGGGTTGTTGTACATGTTCTAGGTTTTCAAAATCGAGTACCATCGTTTTTTCTTTTGTAACCAACTCGATCTGGTTATTATTAAAAACTGCAAAACTGATTGTTCCTTCGCTGCCAATTATTTCGCAGCGGTCGCTCGCAATACCGGCGCTAAAACACCAACTACCGGTAAAGGCTACCCCATTTTTAAACAGGATGTTCCCGGCAACCAAATCATCCGCTGCATAAGCGCCTGCCTGGTTGGTTGCGATGCCATTTATTTTTTCAACGGCCCCAAAGAAATGGTACATCAAATCAACCTGGTGTGGCGCCAGGTCGTGAAACAGTCCGCCGCCTGCAACAGCAGGATCAACCCGCCAGGCTGTTTTTTCAACAGCCAGTTCTGCTGCAGTAAGCAAGGGTTTATAAAATTCCAGCCTAGCCAACCGCACTTTACCAATGGCGCCATCATCCAGCAATTGTTTTATCTTTTTAAAAAAAGGCTGCTCCCGCCGGTAATGTGCCACCACCATTTTAATATTTCTTCCTGCAGCAGCCGTTGACATTTCAATTGCTTCTGCATAATTCATAGCCACCGGCTTTTCAACATACACCGGCTTACCTGCTTGTATGGCCTGCAAACAATATTGATGGTGCGTTGAAGGCGGCGTGGCAATGTAGATGGCATTTATTGCTGGGTCGTTGATGAGTTCATTTGCATTACTATACCACTTTGGAACATGGTGGCGACGGGCATAATCTTCAGCCTTTGCAGCGTCCCTTCGCATTACAGCCACCAGTGAAGAATTGGGCACTTTGTTAAAAGCAGGTCCGCTCTTTACTTCTGTTACATCACCGCAACCAATAATGCCCCAGTTAATTTTTTCCATTGATAACTATGTTATTGTGTAATTCAAACGGCAATAAAGTTAACCTCAATTTTTTGATGTGCAGCAGGTAAAGTATACGATAAATTTTAACCGGGTAATTGTTTTGCCGAACGGGTAAGCTTCTTCATGGAGCGGCCTATTATACCGTTAATACCAACATAATTTTTATGGGCTGCTGTTGAAAGCCCTACCCCTGCTGTGATGCCGAATTGAATGTTTTTTGTAAGACTGTAATCAACGCTGATATCAGTATTGTGCTGCGGCGGACTGCCATTTACAAACCCAAACCATTCAGAAGTAACGGTCCATTTGGAAGAAGCGTTAAAGGCAACGCTTGCATTGTAAATGTAAGAAGGCGAAGATGCAAAGCCATCCCAAAAAATGCCGTTGCTGAATGCCAATGTAAACTTTTTACTGGCAGCCTTTTCTACTATCAACTGCAAAGTGGGCGCTAAATAATTAGCGGTAAAATTTTTACTGGCTAAGAAAGGAAAGGCCAGTTGGCCGGAGAATATAATGGCGGGAAAATTTTTCTTTTCACCTGCAAGCAGGTAATTTATGCCCAGTAAAACGGGTTCGATGCCTGTTGTATTTTTCTTTGCCGCCAGTGCATCATGCGCTGTGATGAAATTGAATTCCGCATTTATTTCCAGTTGCTTGTTGATGCCATAGCGCAACAGCAGATTAGGATAGACGGTTGTGTTAACATCATGGGTAATTGTTTCGTGTCCAAACTCCCATTCTGCCTGCAGGTAGTTTTCATCCAGCATAAACTGGCTTTCCGATTTATTGCGCCGCCCTTTTTTAATTTTGGTTTTTACCTGTGCTGCAGCAATGGAAGAAACAAAAATTGTTAGC
>CAXTPJ010000387.1:0-4251 GCA_964245855.1 uncultured Ferruginibacter sp.
AAATAAACTTACTCTTTACTTGCCCGGTATCCCTGTTTTACATGATTTTTTTCACTGATAACTTGATTGATTATTTTACCAGCAGTGGTATTTCATAGCATCATCCTTGCGTCGCAATCCTTTCATCTGCAAACAGTATGGCATCTTTGGCTTTTAGTTGCAGGCTGCTTACTAAAGATTTTATTCAGTTAAAAAATATATAGCAACAACGAAGCCCTTTAACATCCTTCTTTATTAATTCCGTAATTTTAAGCCATCAACGTGTTACCAAAACTGTATGGCCGATCAATCAACTGTTACATCGCTGCTGCAAAATTATATCCCCGATATCCGTTCTTACAACGAAATATTAACTGCTGATAAAAACATCCGGCCAGACTGGGAAACTTTTTTTTCTTCCCTCATAAAAATTGGCCCGAAGGAAATCCAGCACCGCAACAATGATATCCTTCGTTTGCTGAAAGAAAATGGCGTAGCCTATAATATTTATAATGATCCATCGGGGCAAAGCCGTCCCTGGGAACTGGACCCGATCCCAAAGATCATTGCTGCAAAAGAATGGGAAACCATTAATGCCGGCCTCATCCAAAGAGCTAAGCTGTTCGATTTAATATTGAAAGATATTTACGGCCAGCAGCAACTCATCCGGGATGGCATCATCCCGCAGGAACTGATCTACCTCCACCCGGGTTTTATTCGTGGTTGCGTTAACGTTAGTTTACCCGGCACACAGCACTTGATTTTATATGCAGCCGATATGGCCCGTGGACAAGATGGCCGCATCTGGGTCATCAGCGACCGTACGCAGGCGCCCTCCGGCTCCGGTTATGCACTTGAAAACCGCCATGCTATGTCGAGCGTGCTGCCGGAGTTGTTCAATAATTTACAGGTAAAAAGATTGTCGCCCTATTTTGATGCATTGCAAAGTGCATTGATGGCACTGGCCCCAAATAAAACAGATAATCCCAGGGTAGTAATCCTAACCCCGGGTCCAGACAATGAAACCTACTTTGAACATTCTTATCTCGCCGCTTATTTGGGTTTCACCTTAGTACAGGGAAACGACCTGATCGTAAAAGATAATTTCGTTTGGTTGAAAACAATCGAAGGATTGGAAAAGATAGATGTGATCCTTCGCCGGCTTGATGATAACTACTGCGATCCGCTGGAATTGAAAAGCAACTCACTGTTAGGTGTACCCGGTTTAATGCAGGTAGTCCGCAAAAAAAATGTGGCCATTGCCAACCCGCTTGGCAGCAGCATTGTAGAAAATGCAGGACTGGTTCCTTTTCTGCCGGCTATTGCCCGCCATTTATTAAAGGAAGAATTGATCATGCCATCTATTGCCACCTGGTGGTGCGGACAACCAAAAGAAATGCAGTATGTGATTGATAACTTGAAGCGGCTGGTGATAAGAAGGATTTTTAGAAACGAAGCCGGCACCAGGTCAACCATCGATGGTGCATCGCTTTCTGAAAAAGAAACGGCTGAGCTGATCGCAAAAATAAAAGCCAATCCGCACCTGTACACCGGTCAGGAAAAAATTGATTTTTCATCCAACCCTTCCTGGGTTAATGGTGAAGTGAAACCTTCTCATGCTTTATTCAGGAGTTTTTTAGTAAGCCATAACAATAGCTATATTGCCATGCCCGGTGGCTTAACCCGTACCAACAGTGCGGAAGATAATTTTGTTATCTCTAACCAGTTGGGTGGCATCAGTAAAGACACCTGGGTGTTGTCATCGGAAGATGAACAGGAACAGCCGCTTACACTGCAACTGAAAGCAGACAATGCACAGCAGGCATTCTATAAAAAATCATTGCCCAGCCATACGGCAGAAAATCTTTTTTGGGTTGGCCGCTACACAGAAAGGGTGATCTACAATGCCCGGCTGCAGCGAACAGTAATGCAGCGCATTTTGCAAAGCAATAAGGTGCTTGATATGGAAAGCGAATCAACAGAAGCATTGCTCTTGCAGGTAGTAACAAAATGCACCTATTCTTATCCCGGTTTTGCAGAAGATGAAGAAGAGGAGAAAGATAAAAAAGTATATGAACAACCCTGGGCTGAACTGACCGATATTTTATACAATGAAAAACGAAATGGCAGCCTGAGCAATAATATCCGCTTATTAAAAAATGCAGTGTATAGTGTGCGTAATTTTTGGGCGATAGATACCTGGCGTGTGCTGCGGCAAATGGAGGAAGAGTGGGACAAAGCCAAACAGCATTCCTCCGCCGACCAGATAAAAATGATCAGCACCATTGATGCTTTGAATACTTCCATGTTTGCATTTTTAGGAATGAACAGGGAAAGTGTACGAAGGGAACAGGGCTGGAATATTTTAGATCTTGGAAGAAAATTGGAGCAGTCATTGTACATCATCAACCTGTTGAAGAATACTTTTCAAAAAAAGCAGGCAGAGCAAACAGAACATGAATTAATGGAAGCAGTGTTGACGGCGACACAAAGCCTGATCACTTACCGTTACACTTACCAGGATCACCTGCAATTGCCTTTGTTGCTTGAACTGATGATGCTCGACATGAACTATCCCAAATCGCTAGCTTACCTGGTAAATAAGATCAAGCGTTATGTATCTAACCTGCCAAAAAATAATAAAGAGGCTGCTGTTTTAACTGCACAGGAACGATTGATGCTGGAAGCTGATACCATGCTGAAACTGGTAAATGGCGTTTCATTGTCGCAGGCATCGGCTGCCACCAAAGAATACAAGGTACTAAGCGAATTTTTGGATAAATTGTATTCCTTATTGGTGAATACTTCTTTGCTGGTTTCAAAAACATATTTCACCCATAGCCAGGTGCAAAAACAATTATTTACTGCCAACCTATTATAATATCAATTTGCTGTATTCGATCACTCATACTACCAGTTACCGCTACAATCAACAGGTGAGCCTTTGCCATAATATCGCAACATTGTGTCCACGCAGTACAGCTACACAAATTTGTAAGTCGAGTAAAATAGCCATTTCTCCTTTGCCGGAAGTAATGGACAGCCATACTGATTTTTTCGGAAACAAAGTATATTATTTTGTAGTAGAGCAGGAGCATGACAAACTAACTGTAACGGTTAACTCCATAGTCGAAAAAGTTCCCCTTACAGAAGAACGAATCATTGTAAACACCAGTTGGGAATTGGTTCGTCAACTGTTGAATACGTCCAACGGTAAATTCATGGATGAAAAGCAGTTTATTGCAGCAACCGATATTACGATGCCGACAGAAGCAATCAAAGCGTACGCCATGCAATCCTTTTCTGCAGGCCGCTCCCTGTACCAATCGGCACTCGATCTTATACAACGCATTTACAAAGACTTCAAATTTACACCCGGCTTTACTACTATTTCTACTCCGTTATCAACCGTGATGAAAGAGCGAAAAGGTGTTTGCCAGGATTTTGCACACCTTGGTATTTCCTGCATTCACTCCATAGGCTTGCCGGTAAGGTATGTAAGTGGCTATATTGAAACCATAGCGCCACCCGGTAAAGAAAAATTGACCGGTGTTGATGCCTCACATGCCTGGTTATCCGTATTCATTCCTGAGATGGGCTGGATAGATTTTGACCCCACCAATAATAAAATCCCGGATGAACAATATATCACCGTTGGCTGGGGCAGGGATTATTTCGACATCGTTCCGCTGAAAGGTATTATCATGAGTAGCAGCAGCCATGAAATGAAGGTATCGGTTGATGTAAAGCGGATCGGATAAAGCAGAATGCTCGACTATGGACCATCGGCCATGGACATTAGTCCATAGCCCATAGAAACTACCACTTTTCTCATTCCTGCTTAATGAGTATTGCTAAATCCCCGTATGGTTTCATGTATAAAATTCAATTTCTGTTTCACCGCTTCGTTGATCACAAAGGGATAAGAATCTTTCATGCCCATTGCCCGGTTTAGGCTGTTCATAACAAACGAAAGTGGTATCCATCTTTCCAGTATATCATTGAAGTAAGTAGTGGTGTACGGGTCAATATTTAATGCAGCGCTCATCTCATTCCCCGGGTCGGCCACCTTGGGTTTCAACGTCATCCCGAATGAATAGGCCGTTTCAGTTGTATCAACAATGTGCATGTAATGCGCCCAGGTTTCAGCCCAGTCTTCCCATGGATGAGCGCTGGCATAAGCACTGATGAATTGAGTGTTCCATGCATTGGAAGCAAACTTGCTGTAATGTTGCTGAAGCGATTGTTCATAGTCAACACTTTCATCGCCAA
>CAXTPJ010000388.1:0-4244 GCA_964245855.1 uncultured Ferruginibacter sp.
TACTTGCAATTATTGCCATTGCTGCTACTGGAGCGGGTTTCAGCCAGGTAAAAGATAAAAAAGGCAATAACCAGGATATTGGTACACCGGCTATTAAAATTGGGAAAGAACCGAAGTTTTCCATTAATGTACACACCGGTTATTCCATGGGTTTGGGGTCTACTTTTAAATTTTATCCTGACGATGTGAGTTCGATCGTAGTGGAGCAGGAGGGAAACAGTGTCCCTCGTAAAACTACTACTTACAGCAACCCGACAAAAGGGTTAGGGGATGGATTTAAGTTTGGTTTCGGCGGGTCGTATATTGTAAACGACTTTATTAATGTTGGGCTGGATTTTGATTATTTCCGCAGTACCATCCGTAAATACCGTGACAGCAGCATTCACCAGACCGGTCTGCCAATGACGGGCAATTCGCCGGATGAATATTTTTACAGCGAACGCAATACGATCAGCTATGCAGCTACTTTGCTGAGCCTTACGCCCAATATTACTTTTAAAGCAATCAGCCGCCCCAACTGGTTTCTGTATAATAAGCTGGGCATGGTAATTACTTTTAGGCCCAACAGCTTGCAGGAAGACAGGACTGATGTAAATACTAAAACCGGCTGGCAGGGGTTTTACCGGGATAGCAGCAGCACCTTACTTAAAAAATACGAATGGGGCATCCGCAACCCGGCATTGGGTTTTATGGGCGCTTTTGGCGGACAGGTAAAAATTGGCAAGAACATGCGGGCTTTTGCAGAGATCAATTTTTCACACATTGTATTTGTGATACGCAAACGTACGCTTACGGATTACGTGGTGGATGACCAGCATATTGAAAACACCTTCTCCAGAAGTGTACGGGAACTGGAGTTTGTAAAATCATTTTCTGCCAGTAATACCAATAACCCGGATATGCCGTCGCAAACCATTATACAGCGCATACCGATTACCTATATCGGTTTACAAGCTGGTATTTCGTTCCAGTTATAACACAAAATCATCACCTCCATATTCCTTATTATGCAACTAAGTTCTTCCGAATTACAACAACATGCCATTGAGGGAAAAGCCGTAAATGAGTGGCGGCTCGCTGTCACTATCAAACACGCAATTTTATATTCTGCTGCTGTTATTTTATTATCTGCAACACTCAGCTATTTCTATTCGGCAATAGAGCAAAAAGAAACACACTCCGTTACAGGCATGTATATTTTTGCAATTGTATTTTGGGCCATGGGATTGGCGCATATTTTTATTTTTCACCCTTTAACGCCATTGTTGCCAACACAAAAAGGATTGACCTTTTCATCTGTATTGGCACTATTTATCTGCGGTGCTGTTTGGTTGATCTTTACGATAACCAGTCTGGATGCCAAGCAACTTTGCCTGGCAGCGGGCATTTCTTTTTTGTTGCCGCATTTATTGCAGCAATTGTTGCGCTATTATTTTAGTATTCCGCCGAAAGTAGCTACAGGCTGGATTATTCCTGCTGGTGCAAGGCCTGACACAAGGAAAAGTTTATTGTTGAACAGCCTGCATTTTAAGGTTCGCATCAAGATTAACCCGGACGATGTTACTGCACATTCATTTACGGTGAACCTATCAGAAAAGTTGACGCTGGGCAATATGTTCCTGCGTTTTTTGCATGACCAGGACGATCAAATTTTAATAACTGATGTTGACCAGCAACCCTTTGCCTGGCAATTTTCAGTAAAGAATAAACTTGGCTTTATCACTACACTTGATCCTGATAAAACACTGAAAGAAAATAACCTGCAGGAAGGAGCGGAGCTATTGATTGTACGCCAATCCTGATGTTTTTAACCCAGCAATAAATTAATTAACCATGCAAACAGATAACAGCCACGAAAGAAAAAAGAAGTTCATCACTTTTGGTGTATTGTTATTTATTACAGTAGCCCTGGTGGCATTGTTGCTGAGTTCGTTATCGAAAGATGGAAGCACCGCCAACACAATGCCCGCAACCAAAGCCGGGGAGGAAAAAACTGTTTTAATGACAAACGATAATAACCAGGTGCAGCAACTACAGGAATTGCTACAGCAAAAGCTTGCAGCATTGCAGCAATCAGATAAAGCCTTTGCTGCATCATTAACTGCCACAAACAGCACACAGCAGCAGGATTCGTTGAACGTAGTTATTGGCCGCCAGGAATTAAACTTTGCCAATGCCATTGACAGCGCTGCACAAATAGCCGGTAAGTTTACAGATGAAAAAACAAAAAATGATTTTTTAAAATTGATCACTGCCTTTCAATCGCAATCGTTGGGCAGGCAGGCATTTGGCAGCCTGCGTACTGCGGTTGCCATGAATAAAGATGGCTTTACTACCGATGAAAAAGCGCTGCTGCGATTGCAACAGGAACTGACTGAAAAGAATGTCGCCATCAACAAACTGGAGAATTCATTGAAAGCAGCAGCGGCAAAAAATACGGTTGTGGCAGGAAACGACGGGGCAACTGCATCAAATGAAAAAGCATTAGGCGAAAACATAGGAATGCTGGAGGCAAAAGTTGCAGCATTGACTTTAGCCAACAATACGCTGAAACAGGATAATGATAATTTAGCAAAGCAACAGGCTGAAACGGGCAAATCAGCAAGCAGCAATGAACTGGCATTGAAAGATAAAGCCAGTAACCTGCAAATAAAAGTAGAATCGCTGAATGCGGAACTGCAGTTATTAAGGGTTGATTGTAATTTGAACAGGGTAGATGCAACGCAAATTATTTCCACTGCCAAACAGCGGAAACAATTGTTGACAGAAGCTTCTGCTATCTTAACCGACTTGTCTGCAACAGGCAATGCCGATATAAAGAAAAAAGTAAAAGACAAGATTGTTCGGTTGAACCAGGTAGCAGGGAATACGAGGGATTGAGTTGAAGTTGAGAAAAGTTTAGTTGATTTAGAGGTTTAGGGTTTAGTGAAATTCCGGATGCAGACTGTGTCATTTTTTTAAATATTCATTTGGGGCACTGCCAGGACTTCTGCAGTTTTAAAAACTTCAGAAGTCTATAATGCTATCAGCAAAAACATTGTTTTTTAAGCGCCATTAATAGTTTTTGGAACTTTATTAGCATTTACATTTCATTTGCATATTTTGTAAGGCACAAAAAAAGACTTCCAAAGTTTTTGAAACTTCAGAAGTCTTTTTTCTTATTGATTATTGCATTTTTACCAATTTGAAAGAATCACGGATTATCTGCCGTTACATCCTGCGCAGATCTTGCTTCGTCTGGTGTTTTTTCCAGGTCACGATCAAAGGAGTAGGCTGCTTCGCTGCTGATCTGTTCGCCGCCGGCAATCTTCATTTTATCAATTAATTCGAGCGCCAATGTTTCCTCTTCTATCTGTTCTTTTACAAACCACTGCATAAAATTCCAGGTGGCCCAATCTTCTTCCTGCAGGCTCAGTTTTACCACGCTGTAAACTGCAGTGGTATTGTCTACTTCATGTTCAAACACTTTTTCAAAACAATTATTTAAACTGGCCGGGTTGGCTGGGGGAGCAGGTATGGCCGATACTTTTACTTCGCCGCCACGCTTTAAAATATATTCCAGCAATTTCATCATGTGGTTACGTTCTTCCTGTGCGTGGCGAAAAAGAAAATTGGCTACACCGCCAAAACCATTGCTGTCTGCCCAGGCTGCATAGGATAAATAGATCTGTGAAGCGTGGGCTTCTTTTGTCATCTGCGCATTAAGGGCATCAGCAATGGCAGGTGATAATCTGTTGGTGTTCATACATTCAATTTTTGGTGAGTATAAATTGTGGTGAAAAATTTACAATATATCAGGCTGCAAATCGCAAGCCTGAAATGCTGTAATATTTTATTGCCCTTTCTTAAAAAGCTATGTCCTGTATGCAGTAAGGGACGAAAAACAATGAGAATAGAGCATTTGATATTTATGTAAAAAGCAACTTTGAATAACGGGTTTTACACGCCGGAAGTAGAACAAGTAACCGCTTTGAATAATTTTTACTGGAATGAAACTGCTTAACTGGCTTAACCCAACTGCATTTTTTAAACCAAACCTTCAAAAGTATTTTGATGGCTGATTGATACGCCGGATTGCAGTGTAAAGCCCGGTGAAGGCCTTGCGTGCTGGCTTTGCGCCGGACTTGAAACGAAAAGCCGGAAGCAGTTGAATACAACTGCTTCCGGCTAACGTACTAATTTTTTATGCATTAATTTCTATACTTGTCAACCGCAAATTGAATATGCGGCATGGTGATGCGGGC
>CAXTPJ010000389.1:0-4241 GCA_964245855.1 uncultured Ferruginibacter sp.
GTACCGCAGCACATGTGGCGGCGGCCGATAGGTTATTGGGCGATAATGAAACCGCCCAAAAGGTAACGGAGAATATTGTAACGGCGCCGGTGAGCAATAAAATGAAAGCGCTTTTAACCATAGCCGCACAGGTAAGGGAAAGTGGTAAAAGTGTTACCGAACAAAGTATTGCCACTGCAAAAGCGGAAGGGGCTACAGATGTGGAGATACATGACACTGTATTGATCGCAGCATTATTCTGTTTGTATAACCGGTATGTGGATGGCCTGGCCACTGCAATGCCGGAAGAGAGCAGCTACTTCAATATGCTCGCAGAAAGGCTGGCCACCAATGGCTATAACCGGTTGCCACAAGGATACGATCACTTGAAGAAATAGGTGAAACAAAACCTTTGAGCAACCACAACATTTTAAATCATGCTTAAAACATTTATAACAACACTAATTATAGCAGCAGTTATTTGCTCCTGCATAAATAAGGTTTCGGGCAACCAGGAAATGCTGGGCCTGCTTTCCGATGTAACAAAACAAGAATACAGTAACCGAAATGATTTTTGCCCGGAAGCCCAATTGTTTTTTTTCGATTCCATGGCAAATGCTAATCCCGGCAGCGAAAGGGCTTCCATGGCGCTTTACAACAAAGCAATATCGCTGCTAAAACTTGGCGAAGAACAGGACGCCATATCGATATTGGAAGGATTGTTACAACAGACAAATCCTGACTATACTCAAAACATAAAAGTTTTACGCCGTGAACTGGCTACAGCTTATTTACGGTTGGGTGAAAGAAGTAACTGTGTACATAATCATGGATCAAACTCCTGCATATTTCCCATACAGGAAACCGGGGTGCATATTAATAAGGATGGTTCTTCCAAAGCAATTGCAATGTTTGAATCTTTGATGAGGGACAATCCAAATGACCTGGAATCGAGGTGGTTGTTAAATGTTGCCGCTATGACGATTGGTAAATATCCGCAGGATGTACCCGAACAATATTTAATAAAAGGTTTAGGAGAAGATAGTCTCCACTTGGTGAAGCCCTTTATTGATATGGCCATTAACATGGGGCTTAATACCAAAAACCAGGCGGGCGGAAATATTATTGATGATTTTAATAACGATGGTTACCTGGATATCATTACTTCATCCTGGGATTTGAATGAAGGTATGCATTACTGTAAAAACAACACCAACGGAAGTTTTACGGATATATCACAAACATCCGGGTTGCAGCAATTTACAGGCGGCCTCAATATGATGCAAACTGATTATAATAATGATGGCTTCAAAGATATTTTTATTTTAAGGGGAGCCTGGAAAGGCGAATTCGGAAGAGAACCTAACTCATTGCTGCGTAATAATGGCGATGGTACTTTTACAGATGTTACCAAAGAAAGCGGGCTGCTGTCTTTTCATCCTACACAAACAGCTACCTGGAATGATTTTAATAATGATGGCTGGCTCGATGTCTTTATCGGCAACGAACACAGCGGAAGAGAAGGGGATAATCCCTGCGAGCTGTACCTTAATAATAAAAACGGCACTTTTGCAAATATTGCTTTTGAAAGCGGTACAGCATACCGTGCCTTTGTAAAGGGCGTTACTTCCGGTGATTTTGATAACGATGGCTGGGTTGATATTTTTATTTCAACCCTTGGCAATAAAAAATTCCTTCTTAAAAATGAAGGCATCATTAATGGAACGGTTCATTTTAAAGATGTAACCTACCAGGCCGGTTTATCAAATTGTAATGCCCGTACTTTTCCTACCTGGTTTTGGGATTACGACAATGATGGCTGGCTTGATTTGATGGTCTGCAATTATGATTTTTCTGCTTCTTTGGCATGGTATGCGGCAGCAGAAGCATTGCATTTGCCGACAGGCAATTCTGCCAAGCAATTCCTGTATCATAATAACCACGATGGCACATTTGAAGATGTGTCTGAAAAAGTTGGCCTCAATAAAATAGCTTTTGCCATGGGTTCTAATTTTGGTGACATAGATAATGATGGTTATTCAGATATCTATCTCGGAACCGGAAACCCGCAATACCAATCACTGGTTCCCAATAAAATGTTCAAGAATATGGGCGGAAAATCTTTTGCAGATGTAACGTCTTCTGCAAGGGTGGGCAACCTCCAAAAGGGCCATGGGGTATCGTTTTGCGATCTCGATAATGATGGTGATGAGGATATCTATATCGACATGGGTGGCGCTTATAAAGGAGATGCTTATGAAAATTCTTTGTACATCAATCCGGGTCAAAATACCAACGGCTGGATAAATCTTCACCTCGAAGGAACCAAATGTAACAAGGCCGCCATCGGTGCAAAAATCAAAGTCACTTTCAGGGAGAACGGTATTCAACGGTCAGTTTACCGGGATGTTAATTCCGGCGGTAGTTTCGGCTCCAATCCATTAACCCAGCACATCGGCATCGGGCAGGCAACTACGGTGGAAAGTGTTGAAGTGAAATGGCCCGTTACACATGCCGTGCAGGTGTTTAAAAACATCAAAGCCGGTGAATTTATAATGATCAAAGAAGGCGACAATGCCTTTACTAAAAAGCAATTGACCAAGGTTGATTTTTCAGGCAGAAGCCAATATACCATAGGATGTGTACCACAATAAAAAATTATAGCAGCAAAAACAAAACCTTCATTAATAATGGATCGGAACGCAACAAACGGATTACAAGTGGAACATAATAATAAACCAGCATCAGTAACAGCATACCATTGGATATTATTTATCATCTGTTTTTTAGGCACTGCCTTCGCCGGAACGGTTTCTACATTGATGTCGGTGTATTTGCCGGTTGCTGTAAAAGACTTATTGGGAGATAAGAATGAAACAGAAATCAACAATATCAGTGCTTATATCAATGCGGTGTTTATTTTGGGCGGTGCCTTCGGCGGATTTATTTCCGGTGTTATCAGTGATAAGGCCGGCAGAAAAACAGGGGTGATATTTTCCATTGCCTGCTATGGTATTTTCACCATTCTAACAGGCTACATGCCGGTGTGGTGGGCTGTCGTGATCTGCAGATTTTTTAGCGGCTTTGGTTTGGGAGGCGTACTGGTAACCACTACCACCATCATGATGGAAGAGTGGCCCGCAAAAAGCAGGGCAATCTTTCTTGGGTTTTTATCCATCTCCATTCCGGTAGGTATTTTCTCCGCTGGGTTGATTGATTATTTTGTTTCCTCCTGGCGGCAGGGATTTTTGGTCGGCATTATTCCTGTTGCCATCGCTTTGCTGTCGGTATGGCTATTAAAAGAATCAACCAGTTGGAAATTGAACCGCAGCAGTTCAACACAAGCTGAACAATCAGCCGCATCTGCTTTTACTGTTGAGCACCGTACTAACCTGATAATGGGTTCGCTCATTTTTGGCAGTATGCTCATTGGCTTATGGGCTATTTTTTCCTGGATACCAACCTGGATACAAACATTGATTACAGGCGATGCACAAAAAGAAAGAGGCCTCAGCATGATGATGCTGGGTATGGGTGGGCTGGCCGGCGGCTTTTTATCAGGCTGGCTTACCAATGCAGCAGGGCTGCGTAAATCAATGCTGCTTTGCTTTTCCGTTTGTACGCTGATGTCATTTTTATTGTTTAAAACAAATGCTGCTTTTTCCTCTATGGTTTATGTTGAGATACTGATCATGGCATTGTTCTTTGGCGCCAGCCAGGGCGTTTTATCAGTTTACATTCCGCAATTATTTCCGGTTGCAGTCCGGGGTACCGCAACAGGTTTCTGTTTTAATATCGGCAGGATAGTAACGGCAACGGCTGTCCTGTTTGTTGGCGTGCTGGTTACTGAACTCGGCGGTTATGGAAATTCATTGTTCATTTTTTCTCTCGTATTTGTTATAGGGCTGGTGGTAACTTTTTTCAGTCGTGACAAAGTATATGTTGATGAAACGGTCGTAGCAAATAACAAATCGTTCATCAGCACAGAAGAAGTTTTATAATCAATATTTTAAAACAATTATATGGCACATATCGATGTTGAAGAAGGCGTTCCGGGAATCAGGAGCCTTGTTAAATTCAGGCCCGAAACCGGCAAGCCGTTGTATGATCTTGTCCAGGTGTTGTTAAGGGGCCCATCACCATTATCTGCTGCAGAAAGAGAATTGATCGCAGCGTATGTATCGCATTTGAATGGCTGTATGTTTTGCATGAGCAGCCATGCTGCTGCTGCAAGATGTTTGTATGGCGAAGAAAAAAATATA
>CAXTPJ010000390.1:0-4234 GCA_964245855.1 uncultured Ferruginibacter sp.
GATGCCGGTTTACAAAGGCATATTGAAAGCATTTAAACAAGATGTAGCCTCTTTTGAGGAAATAAAGGAAACCGGTATTTCCATAGAACGTTTTGAAAAAATAGTGGCCGATACCGGTTATCATGTGGTGAACAAAATTCACTATTTTATCAACCCTATCTATACCTATAAGTTTGGCTGGAAACCCAAGCATCAACTGGGAGTGATCAGTGCAGTGCCATGGGTAAGAAATTTTTTCACCACTTGTGTTTATTATTTAATCCAGGAAAAATAAATGACAGTCGTTTGTAAAAATTGCGCTAATCATTTCAAGGGAAAGTTTTGTCCTAACTGCTCACAGAAAGCCTCCACTGGCAGACTGAAAGTGAGCAATGTGCTGGAAGAGCTATGGCATAATTTTACGCATACTGATAAGTCTGTGGTTGGGCTCATCGCTTCCCTGTTTAAAAATCCGGGCCTGGTTATCAGGGAATACATAGATGGAAAAAGGAAAAAGTATTTCAACCCTTACACTTTCTTTTTAGTGTCCGGTGGTATCCTGATCTTTTTTACAATGAAAGTGTTTAGCATTGAAGATGAGTTGTATAAGTTTTACAACGAATTCGGGCAGTACACCAGTGAACATTATACGGTTATTTTATTAGCTTCTATGCCATTTTTGGCGGGCTTGTTAAGGCTTGTTTTTTGGAAACGGGAGATTAATTATTCAGAGTGGGTTATCTTTTTTGTATTTGCTTATTGCATCATTAATGTGATACAGATCGGCATACAGTTGTTGTATTTCCCTTTGATTAAATACCATCGTTCCTGGCTGGGAGTTACAGAATTGTTTACCTATTTTATTTTGCTTTTTGTACTGGTTTCTTTCATCAGGCCGGTAAAATTTATTCAGTGGTTGCAATGCATTGTATCAATAACAGTCATTTTCTTTTTCGTAGAAATATTGGCAAAACTGGCTGCGTTATGGTTGGTTTTAGGTGTTCCGCTGAAAATGCTGTTGAAAAACTTTTCACTATTTTAAAATCGTACGATGATCCACATAGTATTTAATGAGGCCGATGTTAGCGTGTTGCAACAGGCAATAGAAATGGATGAAAGCCTTACCGGCGAAGTGGTGCAGGTAAAAGACGATTATGCAGTAGGCCCGCTGGAAAATATTTACATCGGTACCGGTATAGAAGCCCGCAAACAATGGTGGCGGGAGGTATTGGCCGGCGGGGATTATGATGGCAAAGTTGACAATGGGGAAGTGGACGATTATAAAACAGTGGCAGAACTGGTAGGCACTATGCGCCGGAATGAAGAAGAAAAAATATGGATATGGGCGGCGCAGAACAAGCATGATGTATCTGGCTATTACTGGCTGTTGAACTACATGAAGGAGTTTCAAGGCAGGGTGTTTATTTTGTACCTGAACAATTTGCCTTTCATCAACGAAAAAGGAAATATATTTTATCCCAACTGGCTGCATGAAATTCCTGCAAAAGAATTTTTGAAAGCAAAGAAATTGGCCAGGGAAATTACGCTGAGTGAATTTGAGGTTGACCCCGATGAGTGGACAAAACTTTGCAATGAAAACAAAGGCGTTCGCCTGTTAGAAGGAGGAAAAAAACTGGCGCAGCACGACTATGATTTTTATGATGGGGAATTAAAGAAGATGGTAACGCCTGATTGGCAAAAGGCATCCAAGTTGATCCACCAGTTTTTAAGTAAAGCAAAGCATACTACCAGTGATGCTTACCTGCTTTGGCGCTTAAAAACCATGCTGGCCATGAATGTATTTGACGTGCAGGGAAAAGTAGGTAACATGAAAGATTTTGAAATAAAGACACATGCAGCTTCTTAAAATGCTATTGCCATGGACTATCAATCATTGACAATCGACTATTAACCACTCACCATTCACAAACCAAACTATGTTAGATATAAAAGGCATCCATCACATTGCTATCATTGCCGGTGATTATGAACGTTGCAAACATTTTTACACAGCCATACTGGGCTTTACAATCATTAAAGAAACCTTGCGATCGGAGCGTAATTCTTATAAATTAGACCTTGCAATTGCCGGGCTATACCAAATAGAATTGTTCTCTTTTCCGGATCACCGGGAGCGGGCTTCCTTTCCTGAACAAAGAGGGTTGCGGCACCTGGCATTCGGCGTAGAAAATGTAGCAGCAGCGGCAAGTGAGTTGATGGCGAATGGCGTGCAGGTGCAGGGTGTAAGGGTAGATGAATTAACGAATAAAGAGTTTTGTTTCTTTTACGATCCGAGCGGGCAGCCGCTGGAGTTGTATGAGATTTGATAAAATAAGCTCCGGAGGAGCGATATATCAGTAGAAAGGAAATTAATCATCCAACAAGCTCCGGAGGAGCGATATATCAGTAGAAAGGAAATTAATCATCCAACAAGCTCCGGAGGAGCGATATATCAGTAGTAGTAGTAGAAAAATAAAGAAATTTAACCATCAAACAAGCTCCGAAGAAGCGATACGTCAATAGCTAATATGGCAAATACCTATCATCAATTATATATTCAAATAGTATTTGCTGTAAAAGGAAGAAAGAGTTTTATCAAGGAAACGTTCAGAGAAGAATTGCAGAAATACATTAGTGGTATTATTGCGGTGAAAAAGCAAAAATTGTATGCCATTTATTGTATGCCGGATCATACACATATTTTTCTCAGTATGAACCCCAATATAGCAATTTCAGATTTAGTAAGAGATATAAAATCAAATTCATCTGCTTTTGTGAAAAGTAAAATTGAAGTCCCGGGGTTTGAATGGCAACATGGATTCGGAGCTTTTTCTTATTCAAAATCGCAAGCTTCCGCAGTGGTCAACTATATTTTAAACCAGCCGGAACATCATAAGGTAAAAACATTTAAGGAAGAATATATAGGGTTGTTAGAAAAGTTTGAAGTAGAATACAATGACCAATACCTGTTTGAATTTTATAATGATTGAATCGAAATAATGATTTTTACATTTCGCTCCTTCGGAGCTTGGATTCAAAATATAAAACAATTGTTCTGCTACTACTGACATGTCGGCTCCTCTGGAGCCAGGTAATTGAACAGCAAATAAAACGATTGAAAAATTGAAACCAGATATGTTTGGTAACAATTATTCCTTCAACAAAAAATTATGGCAAAAGCAAATAAAGAAGAGTACATCCACACCGATGCCGGTATTGGCGGCCAGTACAAAACATGGTTTTTAGATTATGCCAGTTATGTAATATTGGAAAGGGCGGTACCTGCAATTGAAGATGGGTTGAAGCCGGTGCAGCGCCGTATCCTGCATTCTATGAAGGAAATGGATGATGGCCGTTTTAATAAAGTGGCAAATATCATCGGGCAAACCATGCAGTACCATCCGCATGGAGACATGAGTATTGGTGATGCATTGGTAAACCTAGGACAAAAAGATTTGCTGATAGAAACGCAGGGAAACTGGGGTGATGTAAGGACTGGTGATGATGCGGCAGCTTCCAGGTACATTGAGGCAAGGCTTAGCAAGTTTGCGCTGGAAGTGGCATTCAACGCAAAAACAACAGAGTGGTCGTTGAGTTACGATGGTAGAAAAAATGAGCCGGTAACGCTGCCGATGAAATTTCCGTTGTTGCTGGCTCAGGGTGCAGAAGGTATTGCAGTAGGTCTTGCCACAAAGATTTTGCCCCACAATTTTTGCGAACTCATTGAGGCATCCATCAAATATTTAAAAGGCAGGAAATTTGAGATATATCCTGATTTTCAAACCGGCGGCACCATGGATGCCAGCAATTACAACGATGGCAAAAGAGGCGGTAAGATAAGGGTAAGGGCCATCATTGAGGAAGTTGATAAAAAAACTGTTGTTATAAAGAGTGTACCCTTTGGCGTTACCACTACACAGTTGATGGAAAGTATTGTAAAAGCCAACGACCAGGGAAAGATCAAGGTAAAAAAAGTAACCGACCATACGGCTGCAGAAGTTGAAATCATTATTGAACTGGCGCCCGGCATTTCACCGGATATTACCATTGATGCGTTATATGCTTTCACTGATTGCGAAGTAAGTATTTCTCCGAATGCCTGCGTAATTGTAAAGGATAAACCACAGTTTTTAGGAGCGACAGAGTTGCTGAAAGTTGCAACGGATAATACCAGGGAGTTATTACAAAGAGAACTGGAGATCAAGTTAGGAGAGTTGCAGGAAAAATGGCATTATACTTCGCTTGAAAAAATATT
>CAXTPJ010000391.1:0-4231 GCA_964245855.1 uncultured Ferruginibacter sp.
GATCCTCATAAAAAATTCAAGAGCGTACACATTGCCGGCACCAATGGCAAAGGGAGTACCAGTCACATGCTGGCAGCCATACTGCAGCAGGCAGGCTACAGAACAGGTTTGTACACTTCACCACATTTAGTTGATTTCAGGGAACGCATCAGGATCAATGGAGAAATGATCAGCGAAGATTTTGTAATTGAATTTGTTGAACAAACCAAAGCCCTATCAGAAGCAATACAGCCATCTTTTTTTGAATTGACGGTGGCCATGGCATTTGATTATTTCGCAAAAGAAAAAGTTGATATTGCCGTTATTGAAACCGGTCTTGGTGGCAGGTTAGACAGTACCAATATCATCACCCCAATCCTTTCCATCATTACCAATATCGGTTACGACCACATGAATTTATTGGGTGATACACTGGAAAAAATCGCTTGCGAAAAAGCAGGTATCATAAAGCCGGGTGTACCGGTAATTATTGGAGAATGGCTGGAGCAAACGAAACCCATATTTATTGACAAAGCTGCTCAATGCAATGCCCCAATTCATTTTGCGCAACAGGGATATGCTGTATCCAATGTTCAGGCCGGTACCTATCAATTGCAATGTGATGTAACCAATGTTGAGCAAAACATAACCGAACATTTTTTACTCGACCTCAATGGTATTTATCAAACCAGCAACTTACGCTCCGTTGTATGTGCAAAAGGATTGTTGATGCAACTTGGATTTAATATCAGCAATGCAGCCGAAAAATTGGCATTGGCCAATACAAAAAAACTAACCGGCCTGCATGGCAGATGGGATGTGATTGCAGAGCAGCCAACCGTTGTGTTGGATGTAGCACACAATGAAGATGGGATAAAACAAGTGTTAAACCAGTTATCGGTGATCAGTGATCAGTTTATACACCTTCATGTCGTCATTGGAATGGTGAAGGATAAAGAAATAGACAAGGCATTGGCATTATTACCAACAAACGCAAATTATTATTTCACCAATGCCCACATCCCAAGGGCCTTGCCTGCAACTGAACTACAGCAAAAAGCAGCACAATTCGGATTAACGGGATACTGTTATGACAATGTAAACATGGCTATCGAAAAAGCTACACAACAGTCAGGCATGCACGACTTGATATTGGTTTGCGGCAGTGTTTTTTTGGTTGGTGAAGTGGCCTTGCCAAAAGAAGATTAAGAAGCTGTTACCTACATATTTTGAATAAAAAAAAGTTCGGTAAATAACAAAATCATATTTGCCAATAAAACTCAATAGCATTCCCGGAGTCCGTAACAAAATCAAATTACTAATCCAAACAGATTTTAATGCGCATCAAACATTTCTTTCAGCATAGCGTACAAATCCGGGTGTTTATTTTCCAGCAAAGCAGGACGTTCAAAAAAGTATTCAGCAGCCACGGCTAAAAACTCAGCCTTGTTCATGGTTGCATAAGGATTGATATCAGATTTACCTTTGGCAATTTCCTGCATTTCCTTTTGGATCATGTTGATCCAGGGTAACACAAACTGTTTATCCAGCAATACTTCCGGTATGCCGTCCGTTTCGCCATCTGCTTTATCTATCAGGTGTACAAACTCATGAATGGCGGTATTATTTTTATCCGTCTTATTCTCAAAACCCTGTCGCAGTGCATGTTTCGACAACAGCATCATTCTTTCATAGGCACCCGTTCCAACCATACCCATGATATTTCTTTCATTGTTGCCCGTACTTTCAAAATCCATGTTGATGGAATCGGAATACAATAACACTTCGTTCAGGTTCCTGTATTTCCAGTTAGGAAAATAAAAAATGGGGATGATGGCGGCGGCAGCAACATACAACCTGTCCAATGCTTCCACGGTTGTATCAACGCCTGTGATCCTTACCTGTGATAAAAATACATTGGCATCATTTTCAAATTGAATTTTTTCTGCTGGATTTAATTTGCTGTAAAACAAAACATGTTGTTCCAGCAATGCTGGATCAAGAACAGTTACATCACTGTTTACTAATTGCTTTTTCTTATTGCCGGAGAAAAACCACACCGCAGCAACCGCTACTATGATTAATAAAACAAATGGGATCATTGATGCTGTTTAGTAAAGTAATTCCAATGAACTGAAAAACAATTCAGCAAATTTATCAATTCAACAATTTTAAAAGTGTCTTTTTACTGATCAGACCCGAACGGTCAGACCAGTAAAAAGGCGTCCTGTTATAGAACGCCTTGAATGAATTATTTATCTTTTCAATTATCTTAAATCAACCACTTCTGCTCCCGGAAATTGTTTTGCATCAAAAGAAAACTGTGCATCGCTCACCACATTTTTGGTATCCATTCCGGTGATTGAATAAGTGTATTTGTTACCTGCTTTTTCAAATAGTTTGGTACTGCTGATGGTGCTGTTTGCTTTATCGATGTACAGCAACACTTTAAAGAATGGCTTGGTTTTATCTGTTGGGGTCAATTCAATTTCCTGTAACGATTTTCCGGCAACTGTTTTGGCGCCGTTGAGTTTGTATAAAAAATCTTTATCGTAAAAATTAGTAAATATCTTTTGAGGCGTTAATGTGTTGGCAGCAGGATCCATTTTAGTGATCGTTACTTCATTACTCGATTTGTCGTAGGTAGAAACGTTGCTGCCGTCAGAGAAGATTTCCTGCCCGGTAATGCTGATGCGGTATTTATTTCCCTTCATGTAAACAGTACCTGCTTTGCTACCCAAAGATTTGCCGGCGGCATTTTCAATTTTGAGAGAAAACTTAGCCTGAACACTTTTAAAGGTTTTAAACTTAGCACTAACAGCATCCAATATTTTTTTGGCTTCCGGATCGTTGGTTTGGGCTATGGCACTTGTAAAACAAGCTGCGAATAGCAAGAAACTGGCAATGATTTTTTTCATCTTGTAATTGTTTTATTTCTAAGCACCTGAAAAAAGGCGGCGCAAAGATAAGTGAATAGAGTTTGTTATGGGAAGCATGTTTAATGTATCCTTTTAAATAACTGTTAATGTGTTTATAAATGAAGACAAAATGCCTGCCACTTGTATTTGCAATAAAAACATTCTGTACTTTGCAGGCACTTCAACATTCAACTTTTCTATTGATACAGCATTACCTGATCGCTAAATTTAATTTCAATGGAAAAGAACATCCCTCTTTCTCAAAGGGAAGGCTATACCCCTTCCCGGTTCACTGAATTTTTATGGTGGTTATCAACTGCCGAAAAAGAATTATTGTCCGAGGCAGTTATAGACCGCAACCGCTATAAAATTGTGGGCATGACGGTATTAGCAACCTGGCTTTTTGCAACACTGGCCTGGACTTATTTTTTTACAACGGTAACGGGTAGCAATTGGCTGGCTCTCCCATTAGGCCTTTTTATGGGTTTTATTATTCTTACCATTGACCGGGCATTGATCAAAGGCATCAGTAAGCAAAATAAAAACAGGTTGCTGCCATTACTTTTCAGAGGATTACTGGCAATAACCATCGGTACATTTATGGCGCAGCCGGCATTGCTGTATATGTTTAAAAAAGAGATCAGCTTACAAACAGCAGTTGACAATGAAAAGAAACAACTGGCCAACGGATACCTATTGGATTCAATGTATCAAAACCAACGAAACGCACTGCTGGCGCAGAAAGCAACTTTGCAAAACGAAACAACAGCAAAATATGAAGAAGTGAATAAAGCCCGGGCAAACTTTTTATCAGAAACAGATGGGAGCGGTGGAACCGGAAAAATAGGCATCAAAGATGTGGCCATTGCCAAAAGAAATGAATATCAAAAACTGGATGGTGAATACCAGCAATTGATGGCAGTCAATAAACTAAAACTGGATCAGTTGGATACCGCAATAAAAGAACTGGACAATAAAATTACCGCCGCACAGCAGGCCTACGCACAAAATTTCAATGATGGCTTTTTAACACAGATTGAAGCATTGAACAATTTAATAAAAAGCAATGCTGCGCTGCAAATAAGATATTATTTATTGGTAGCGATTTTATTACTGATAGAATTGATGCCGGTAATCGCCAAGAGTTTGTTACCATCCGGCACTTATGATGAAAAAGCTTTTTTGAGAGAAGAACTGGAAAAAGAAATGGCCAATGGTAACATCAAAAAAGAAAGAGACTTGAAAGAATTGTATAATAATCTTGCCCTGCAAAATGACAAGGAAACTGTCGCTGCATTTTTTGATATCACCAAGGCTTACCGGCAGGAAAAAAT
>CAXTPJ010000392.1:0-4227 GCA_964245855.1 uncultured Ferruginibacter sp.
GTCGGTTAAAAAACGGAGCGCCTGCATGTAAATCATGAACTTGCCGGCATACACAAAATGTTGTTTTTCTATTTCACTTAACTCTGCATTCATTTCACCCAAATACGCGTCGGCAATAGCTTTGAAGTAATCTCCCCTTATTTCGATCTTGCTGAAATCTATTTCTTCTTCGCTTACCGGCGACAAATAAGTACGCAACATGTCGCCTACATCGCTGATAAAATAACCGGGCATTACCGTATCAAGATCGATAACACAAAGGCCTTTATCATGATCATCAAACAATACATTGCTGATCTTGGTATCATGATGGGTTACCCGTTTTTTAAATGCCGGATTGTTTTCAATTTCTTTGCTGGTATCAACAATGTGTTGTTGCTGCTGAAGGAATGCGATGGTATCGGTGGCTGCTGCTATTCTTACGCTATTGCCTTTGCTGATGGCTGTTTCAAATTGTTTGTAACGTAAGGGCAGGTTGTGAAAATCAGGCAATGTGATGTTGAGTTCATCAACAGGAAAGGCAGACAACAACCTGGTGAATCGCCCAAATTCTTTTGCTGCTTCATAAGCCTGGGCTGGTGAACTTACCACGTCGATGGTATGTGATCCTTTTACAAATGGGAACAGGCGGAAATAACCTTCCTGCACTGCATACACCAGGTCATCCTGCTGCAATGTTTTTTCTGCGCTTACAAATAAATAGCCGGGATAATGTTTGGATAAATAGGTGCCGATCATGCGGATGTTGGCGGCAATATCGGAAGGGTTTTTAAAGATGCTGTGATTGATGCGCTGTAAGATAAATTTGTTTGCGCCCGATGTAACTGCCCAGGTATTATTGATAAGACCGGTGCCAAAAGGGGTTGATTCTACTGTGTTTCCCGTTAATCCGTAAGCACTCAAAATAGTCTGCGGCATAGAATAAATTGCTTGTTAGGATGTGAAAATATATAATGCTGCTTGCATGGCATTGTGCAAACGGTTGTGTAAGTTGTGGGGTATCAGTTGCGGGTTATGAGTTACGAGTTTGGTGTGCCTGATAAATTGCTGCACAATGTTATTATGTTGAACGGAGCGTCGCCAATGAAGCCTCATCGGGGAACCACTGTTGGTTCAATCAAATTTATTTTCCGTCGTGTACTACCAACTGTGATTCTAAAATGATCTTGTAATAAGTATTGTTGATGGGCTCTGCATCGGTGGCAGTCGATTTGCGCTGTAACAGGTCGATCAATGTTTCGGTGGCTTTTTGTCCCTGCAAATACGGAAACTGTTCCACCGATGCCATTGGTGGAAAGGCTGTATAATTGGTGAGCGGCAGGTTTGCATAACTTACAAAACAAACATCTTTGTTGATCTTGAATTTCATCTTCTGCGCCTGCTGTACCGCATCCAGCGCAACATAATCGTTAAACGTTACAATGGCTGTGGGCCTTCGTTTGCCGGTAAGCAGTTTTTCAGTGGCAGCACACACGCCTTCTTTGGTAAGGTCGCAATTAAGTACGAGTGACGGATCATATTTAAGGCGGCTTTTCGTCATGGCCTGTATGTAACCATCGAGCCTTTCTTTGGTGGCCGGCAATTTTTCGGGGCCGTTGATCATACCGATGATGCGGTGCCCTTTCTTAAATAAAAAATTAATTGCCTGAACGGTACCGTTGATCATGTTGCAGGCTACATAATGTATGTTGGGGATTTTAGGAATGCGGTCGAAAAATACAATGGGAATATTATAGCGTTGCAATGCCTCAAAGTGTTCGTAGTTGTTGGTGTTTTTAGAAATGGAAATCAACAGGCCATCCACCCGGTGCTTCTTCATGGTATCTATCAGTTGCTTTTCTTTTTCAACAATGTCGTGGCTTTGTCCCATCAATACGGTATAGTTGGCTTTGTGTGCAGCGTCTTCAATGCCACTGATGGCAGAAGAAAAAAATGCTTCGCTTAACTCAGGCAGTATAACGCCAATGGTAAATGTTTTACCCTGTTGAAAAAAGATGGCGGTTTGATTAGGCTCGTACTGCAGTTGTTTGGCCAGTTCCTGCACCCTTGTTTTGGTACGCAGGCCAATGCTCGGATGATCGTGCAATGCACGGGAAACAGTTGAGATGGAGATGTTTAACTGCTTGGCTATTTCTTTTATTGTAGGCAATTGATTTTTCATGTAATTAAGCTAATTGTAAGATAGATAATTTATGCAAACGTTTGCCTGATTATTTCAAACGTTTGAAACGGGAAGCTGTGTATTTTGGCTGTAAGGAAGTGAGTAACAAAACTTAATTTACCAGGCAATGAGTTTACCATTGAACACAACTGCAACCAAACGTTTGTTATCACTTGATGTGATGAGAGGCTTTATCATGGTCCTGCTCGCCGCAGAGAGTTGTATGTTGTATGAATCTTTACAGGAGCTGGAACCTAACGGTGTAGCGGGTTTGCTGGTACAGCAATTTTTTCATCATCCCTGGCATGGGCTTCGTTTTTGGGATTTGGTACAGCCTGCCTTTATGACCATGGCCGGCGCTGCTTTGTTCATTTCATACTACTATAAATTACAGAAAGGTATTAGCTGGCAACAAAATTTTAAGCATGTTGCAATCCGTTGCGTAAAACTGTTTATTTGCGGAACTGCGTTGCATTGTGTGTATGCCGGCAAGCTGGTTTGGGAATTGTGGAACGTGTTAACACAGTTGTCAGTTACTACTATCATCGCCTATTTGATCATACGCAAATCGTTTGCGTTCCAGTTGATTTTTTCTGTCGGCTTGTTGATATTAACAGAAGTATTGTATCGTTTTGTCTTGACGCCCGGCTTTGATCAGCCATTTGTATCCGGTCGAAATTTTGGCAACTGGATGGATATGGCACTGATGGGAAAAGTAAATTCAGATGGCTGGGTTGCCATCAATATTATTCCAACAGCAGCACATACCATTTGGGGCGTACTCGCCGGTAAATTATGGATCAGTGAAAAAACTGCTGTTGATAAAATAAAGTACCTGGTAATTGCCGGAGCCGTTTGCCTGCTGTTAGGATATGGCTTGGATATACTGAACATAACGCCAATCATTAAACGCATCAGCACATCTTCTTTTGCATTGGCTTCCGGTGGTTGGGTGCTGCTGATAATGGCTTTGCTGTACTGGATAGCAGATGTAAAGCAATGGAATAAATATGCCTGGGTATTTGTTGTAGTGGGCATGAACGCCATTTTTATTTACCTGTTCTTTGAAACGCTCGGCCATCAATGGCTAAACGGGGTAGTGGCCATTTTTGTAAAAGGATTTATCGGCTTTACAGGCATGAGTGAGCATTGGTTAAATGTGTTATCTGCCATTGCTGTATTGTTTACAGAATGGTATTTATGCTATTGGTTATACATAAGAAAAATATTTTTTAAGTTATAAGATGAAGGCTTTTTTTATTATAGCAATACTATTATTTCAATTGGCATTGTTTTGCATCGCCCAGCCGGTAGCGCTGGTGTACAAAGAAAGCGGGGAAGATTTCGCCAATCCTGAAAGAGGTTTTTATATTCCTTCCGGTTGCAAAGCAAGCAATTTTACTTCACTCAATTTAGTGAAATTACAGGGATACAGAAGTAAAGCACAACAGTTAAAAGGAGCCAGTTATCAAATAAATGTTTCGCTTATTTACCGGGCTTATGAACTGGATATTTTTAAAGACAAAGCATTGTCTGCTGATTTTTTGCATAAGCTGCAGAAAGATTTTAATGTGGTTCGTAAAGCCGGCTTAAAGATGGTGCTTCGTTTTGCGTACATCAATCAATCGCATGGTGGTGAGTGTAAAGATGAATATAAAATTTGTCCACCTTACGGCGATGCGCCAAAGCATATTGTGTTGCAACACATCCGGCAACTGAAACCATTATTGCAAAAAAATGCTGATGTGATCGCAGTGTTGCAGGAAGGTTTTATCGGCATTTGGGGAGAGAATTATTTTACTGATTATTTTGGTTGCGCTTCCGAAGATGGACAAGGTGTAATAAACGATAGTAGCTGGTTGCATCGAAATGAAGTATTGGAAGCCCTGCTGAATGCAATGCCAACCAATAGAATGGTGCAGGTGCGTACGCCGCAAATAAAACAACGTTATGTATATGGCCCCCGTGCCTTGCTTATTTCTGAACCACTTACTTTAAAGGGGGCCTTTACTAAAACCGGCATTGCAAGGGTCGGTTTTCATAATGATTGTTTTTTAGCGAGTGCA
>CAXTPJ010000393.1:0-4221 GCA_964245855.1 uncultured Ferruginibacter sp.
TTTTTCCAATTATTGGAAGTACAGTCTACTAACGGGATGAAAGAAAAGAAAAATCTAATGGAAAAGGCTAAAGGAGATATGATTCGTCGGAAGTCCCAAAGTAAGATGGCTGACATACTTACCGGTTAGTTTACATTTTAAAATTAAAGACGATTTATCAGTTTATGAATATTACATTGCCAGGTAGAAGATTTAACATCCTTGATAAGTTCATATAATCATTTATAAGATGCAATAAACTAAACGAAATTTTATTTTCAACAAAATGCATATTTCATTCTTTATCAATGAAATACTGATAAAAATTTATTCCGTATTTAAAGTTTTTCAAGATTGATTAATTACGTTTCAATGAATTAAAAATCACTAATAATTCCTACTTTTAATTTAATTAACATGTGATAATTCATTGATAGTTAATTTATTATTCAATTTAAGTTACTCTAAAATAAATAGTTTTCATTTTAGTAAATTTGTTTTACACAAAGAATCTTTATTACTAAAGAAGTAAGCTAAGTTTTTGAAAAATCAATTTTCAGGAATGGCTCCATCTGGTTAAATTGCTGCATGTTTAAGCCAACACACCCTTTAAATAAAACGCATAGATTAGCAATTTACTTCTTCCTGGTTTTTCTGACATTATTACAGCTCTCCTGCAGCACACCAAAAGCATTGGAGTACCGGGAGTTTAAAAACTTTAGTGTTGAGAAATTGGGCTTTTCTTCCTCCACGGTAAAAATGGACATCGTTTATTACAATCCAAACAATTACGGATTACAATTAAAAAAAACAGACCTGGATATTTTTATAAATGATGTTTATATGGGACATACGTCACAGGAGTTCCAGGTGACTATTCCGAAGTCGCAGGAATTCAGCGTTCCGCTAAAAATTGACGTTGATATGAAAAACCTTTTCAAAAATGGCCTTACCACCATGTTAAAAAATGAGGTGGCAGTAAAAGTGAGTGGATCGATAAAAGTAGGTAAGGCAAACGTATTCATTAGTTTCCCGGTAAACTACCAAAGTATGCAGACGTTCACCCTGTTCAACTAACTAATGGCTTTGTAAGCAGTGATCGCTTTTTTTACGCTGTGGTGTTTTTCAATTAAATTCTCTGCTGCCGCATGGCTGATGCCTAATTCTTGCACCAGCATGCCAATGGCCCGGTTCACCAACTTGTTATTGGTCAATTGCATTTCAACCATTTTATTTCCCTGCACTTTACCCAACTGAATCATCAGAGAAGTGGAGATCATGTTCAGCACCATTTTTTGAGCGGTGCCGGCTTTCATGCGGGTGCTGCCGGTTACAAATTCGGCCCCCGTTATCACTTCAACCGGGTATTTGGTGATGGCGGCGATACTACTGTTTTCATTACAAACTATACAACCGGTTCCAATCCCTTGTTGGCGGGCTGTTGTAATTCCACCCAATACATAAGGTGTTTCACCGGATGCAGCTATGCCAATCAAAAAATCATTTTCGGTAATGTATTGGGCAGATAGATCCTTCCAGGCCTGTTCTGTATTATCCTCAGCAAATTCCACCGCTTTGCGGATGGCAGCATCACCACCGGCTATCAATCCTACTACCATATCATGACTAATCCCATAAGTTGGTGGTATTTCCGAAGCATCCAAAATACCCAGCCTTCCACTGGTACCTGCGCCGATGTAAAATAATCTTCCACCGGCCTGCATTTTTTTTAAAGCAGCATTGATCAATTGTTCAATTTGCGGTAGCGCTTTTTGTACAGCTATGGCCACGGAGTGGTCTTCCTGGTTGATGGCAGTAATAAGCTCCAGTACCGATTTTTGTTCCAGGTGATCGTAATGAGAAGCGGCTTCGGTATTATTTTGTATATCCATTGTAAGTGGTTGTTGCAATGAAACAATAACGCAGGATGGTAACCAATATTGGCTGGCTATTGCCACTTAAATATTATTGGCCACGAATACACGAATTTGCACGAATGAAAACAAAACACTGGTTTAATATAGTTTACCCCATATTTTTTCACACCCCCCTGAATAAATCTTTCGGGCAGGCAAAGATTGCAAAAAGGCAAAGATCCAATGTTATCTTTCGTTGCGTCTTTCCTTTTTTTGCGTCTTTGCGTGATATTGCCTAAGCAACTGCAGCATTATTGAGTTATCAGCATTAAACAATCTACACATTTCTTCATTCGTGCCTATTCGTGTATTCGTGGCAGTTACTTAAAAATGCTGCCATAAAAACTGAAGATGAACGGAGCGTCGCCAATCCTGTCGCAATGAAAAACAATTGCTGGTAACAAAATCAAATTTTCAAAAAATCAGCCATCCAAAATATTTACCCCAACCTTTTCTTAATGTGCAGGCTCCTGTACGCCACCACAAAAGCGGCCAGCAGCAATACACTTCCCAACAAAAATGGGGCGCCCGGCATGTAATGGCCCGAAACTTTGGCCTGCGGATTCGCAAAATGGAAAAATAAATTGTTCATCAGCAAAGGGCCAATGATAGCGCAAATGCTTTGCAGGCTGGTTAAAGCGCCCTGCAGTTCGCCCTGTTCATTGGATGGCACCTGGCCTGCCATTACCGATTGCATGGCCGGTTGAGCAATACCGCCGAAACAATACGGAATTAAAAACACAAACATCATCCAGCTTTGGTTGGCAATACCAAACAAAAACATACCGACAGTGTAGAGTAATAAACCGAGGTAAATACTTTTATTGTTGCCGAGTTTAGGATTAATGAAACCAGTCAATCCGCCCTGCACAATGGCTACCAGCAACCCAACTACGCCCAGCGAAATGCCTACCATTTTTTCGCTCCAGGCAAAACGTTCCATGGTAAAATAGGTCCAGTTGCTTTGTACGGCATGCGATGCCAGGTACACCAATCCCATAGAAATTACCAACCCGCCAACTGCTTTGTATTTGCTTAACCGCAACAGCGAACTCAATGGATTCGATCGTTTCCAGTCAAACTCCCGGCGGTTTTCTTTGGGCAGCGATTCCGGTAAAATAAAGTATCCGTACAACCAGTTGAGCAGGGCCAAAATAGCGGCGGCATAAAAAGGCAACCTCGATCCGTATTGTCCGAGCAGGCCGCCAATCACCGGACCAATAATAAAACCAAGGCCAAAAGCGGCGCCCACCATGCCAAAATTTTTAGCCCTGTTTTCCGGCGTACTAACATCAGCAATATAAGCAAACCCGGTGCTGATGCTGGCTCCCGTAATTCCGCTGATGATGCGGCCCACGAAAAGCCAGGCATAGGTTGGTGCCAACGCCAAAAATAAATAATCAACACCAAAGCCAAAAAGAGAGAATAACAATACCGGGCGGCGGCCATATTTGTCGCTTAAACTTCCAAAAAAAGGTGCACAAACAAACTGCATGGCGGCGTACACAAACAGCAGCCAGCTACCATATTTAGAAGCAGTGCTAATGTCAACATGCTGCAACGCTGCAATCAAACGGGGCATCACGGGAATGATGATACCAAAACCGATCACATCTATCAGCAGCGTAATAAATATAAACCCGACCGCAGCATTTTTATTAACAGGCATTACAGCAAATTTTGGTGCGCAAGATACAAACAGAAAAATTGCCACTTCAATAATGTGCCTGAGAAAAATAAATGGAACGATCAACGCACTGCGTCCTTTTGCAACAACAGCCCGGCTTTTCACTTTTACTCCGGCACAGCAGCTAAGCACAGGGCCTTCACCGGGGTAACCGTTTCAATCCGGCGTAGGGTTGAAACGTTGCCTTAATAAATAGCGTTTTAATTTACCATTCATTCAACTGTAACGCCCCGACCTTAACCCTTTAGTTTTGTTACCAGGTCAACATACTCCTGCATCGCCGTTTCCCTGGTTTTGCCTTTCAGTTCTTCCCAGGCATTGTACTTGGCTTTGGCCACAAAATCGAATGGATTGGTGGGTGCTTCGCCTGCTACATCTCCTTCGGTGGATTGCTTGTACAAAGCATATAATTTCAGCAATGTTTCATTGTCGGGCTTTTCTGCCAGTGTTTTGCTGTTGGCAACGGCTGTTTCAAATTGTGCGGTTAATTCCATGGTGGTTGTTTTATTTGAGGCGGCAAAGTAATAATTTTTATTTGCCAATGACAGGAGCGTTTTTAAATTTTTTATTACACGAATTCAAACAAATTACACGAATGCTATTTGCAGACAACCGAAATTTTAAAAACTTCGGTTGTCT
>CAXTPJ010000394.1:0-4217 GCA_964245855.1 uncultured Ferruginibacter sp.
ATTCCCGGCTGTGTATACCAATAACATTTTGCACAAGCCGAATCACTGGTACTGGGGATATCACAATTTCGAAAGCCAGTTATAAAGTATGTTTTGAAAACTTTCTTTACCTTAATAAAGTATTCGAAAGCAGTTGAGGTAAGAAGACATTGAGGTTTAAAAAAATTCCATAATGAAAAAAAGCGCCGGCATATTATTATACCGAATTATTGACAAAGAACCGGAGTTTTTATTGGTGCATCCCGGTGGCCCGTTCTGGAAGAATAAAGATGTGGGTGCATGGTCGATACCCAAAGGCGAATTTGCTGATGATGAAGAACCTTTTCATGCTGCGATCCGTGAAATGAAAGAAGAAACAGGTGTACGGTGCAACGGTGATTTTATTGAACTTGCACCTGTAAAACAACAAAATGGAAAGTTAGTATATGCGTGGGCGTTAGCGAAAGATATCGACGCAACAATAATTAAAAGCAATACTTTTAAAATGGAGTGGCCGCCTAAATCAGGCAAGTACCAGGAAATACCCGAGATAGATAAAGCAGCCTGGTTTAATAGTGATACAGCAAAGCAAAAAATAATCCCGGCACAGGCTGCATTGATTGATGAACTACTGCTAAAAATCAAATAATGTTTATGCTGATTTTTTTGAAGCAACCAGTTTTCTTTTTGCTAACTTTTCCACCTCGGGTACAACCAATAAATTTTTTCCCTTACGATCCGTATGCCCAAGCAACGAATTTAACTGGCTGCTGATGGCCCTTACTTTCCTGTTTTTATTAATTGGGGTATGCAGTTTTTGGTGAACTATAATTGCTTTATTAATAACTATAATCTCCTTCCGGTATTTCTTCAGTTTCTTGTAAATGATCATCAGCCTTGCCATGATGTTAAGATTATCCGGCGCAAGTTTCAATAGTTGTTCGTACATGATTGCGGCTGCTTCCAGGTTGCCATCTTTTTCTAATGATGCGGCTGCTGAAGGACTGACCGGTTGATTATTTTTGGCAACGATTTTCATTGGTTTGAAGCGGAAAGGTTATGTTTATCAATTTCAGCACCTATGTTTTGTACCAGTTCGTCCTCTATCAGGCGGTCCGCATTTTTCAAGGATATCACCCACTTTCCGTTTTCTTCGGTTTTGGTGATGTTGAATGCGAGTTGATCGTCTTTGTATATGCCATAATCAACTACATTGTTTTTGTCACAACAGGGCTTTACTGTAACGCTGTGTAATTTAAAGCCATGCCAGTAGCCGACGGTGTAAGGGGTAGTGTCCATAATTAATGTATGTTGGTTGGGAAATTATGTTTAAGTGTGTTTAGCGGTTTTAGGGTTAAGTAAGCTTAAAAGTGAAGATGCTCATTTAAAGATGAGATTAATCAATTGCCGAAAATTAAAAACGTTTCCAATAAGAGCATTTGGTGGTGCTGTTAAGGGAAACGTTTAGTAAACAACCGGAGGATGATTAATCCTTATTCTTCAATTCAGACTCTTTGATAAATTGGTGATGGCCTTTGTCATCTACCCAATAGTATTGTGATTTGTTATTAATGTACACGGTTTGTCCATCTGGTCCAACTTTGCCGTCGTATACTTTATCAACAACTGCCGACTTGCCCTTTGAAGCCAGTTCCGCCGTTTTTCTGCCGGCTTTTTTAGCACCTTTGCCTATTGCTTTACCTGTTTTCTTGGTAGCATTTTTAATGTCCTGTCCCGCAGTGGTAGTGTCCTGGGCAGTAACAGTAGAAGAACCAATTAACCCGGCAAAACCAACTGCCAGGCATACGAATAACTTTTTCATAATTATAAAGTTTTTAAATTTGATTAAAGAAAACAACAACTATGCCCTTCTGAGAATCCACATATTGGGGCATAATTTATAAACTGTGTTTTGCCCTTGCAAAAACTTTTGTGGCGTGCCTCGACCGCTGGAATGGCACCGGCGGTATAAGCCGCCCTGCTTTTTTGTTGCGTTTAATAAAATACACTAAGGCTGCTGTACCTGCAGCAATGACTGATGCTATTAGTATGTTCTTGTTCATAAAAAATGTTTTCAATAACATTTCATAAAATATGCCAGTTAAAAAAATAACATGGGTACCAACTTTATTCATTAAGAAGACTTGCCTTTCATTATTACTTTCTTTCTGGCACCATTTTTCTACTGATTAATTGCTTGTTAAATATTTCACTTCATTGATATGGCATCAACTAAATCATTCAAACCTGCAGCAAAAAAAAAGGCAAAAGATAATGCCACCTCTCCGGCAAAAATTATTGCTGAAATAAAATCTGTTACGAAGGCACCAGCGAATAGAAAGGCAACCAGCAAAGCAGGAGGAAGTAAACTTTTATTGCATGCCAAAAAAACAACTTTTCCTTCAGGCATAAAACCGATGCTTGCCACATTGGTTGACAAGCCCTTTGATGAAGCCGGTTGGGTGTACGAAGTTAAATGGGATGGTTACCGGGCACTGGCGCTGATGAATAAAAAATCAATTGAATTGAAATCAAGGAACGATAAATCATTTAATGAAAAGTTTTACCCGGTTATCACAGCACTTAAAAGATGGGGCGTTCATGCGGTAGTAGATGGGGAATTAGCGGTACTGGGTGATGATGGCATTTCGAATTTTGGCGCCCTGCAAAACTGGCGCAGCGAAGCAGACGGGGAATTGTTTTATTATGTGTTCGACTTATTGTGGCTGGATGGAAAAGACCTTACCCAGTTGCCTTTGAATGAACGCAAAAGTATATTGTCTTCCATTATCCCGGCTAACAGTATTATTCGGCTCAGCCAGTCTTTTGAGGAGTCGGGTATGGAATTTTTTGAAGCGGCTAAGAAAACGGGGTTGGAAGGTATCATTGCAAAAAAAGCGGACAGCCTCTACACTTCCGGTCTCCGCTCTAATGAATGGCTAAAGATAAAAGCCAATAAACGCCAGGAAATGGTGATCGGCGGCTTTACCAAAAATGATGATACAAAGAAGTTGTTCAGCGCCTTACTGGTAGGCGTATACGAAAAAGGAAAACTTATTTATACCGGTAAGATCGGCACCGGTTTTAATGATGCTGCACAGCGGGATATGATAAAACAGTTTAAACCGCTCATTGTGAAAAAGCCGCCATTTACAGGGTTGCCTGATATTAATAAGCCGTCCCGCTTTCGTCCTGACCCTCCGCATGCAACGGCTACCTGGTTAAAACCCAAACTGGTGTGTGAAGTGAGTTTTACTGAAATGACAAGCGACGGCGTAATGCGGCATCCTTCTTTTGAAGGCATGCGCATTGATAAAAAACCAACCGATGTAATAAAGGAAAAAGCTTCATCAACAAAAAAGGCAGTAAAGGCGATACAACAATTAAAAGATAACAATATGATTTCCGCCACCAGTGCTAAAGAACGTAAAAGTTTATTGAACCCAACAGATGAAACGCAGGTTAGAAAGATCAATAATCATGAAATAACTTTTAATAACCTGGGTAAAATCTATTGGCCAAAAGAAAAGATCAGCAAACGGGATATGCTGAATTATTATTACCAGGTAGCACCGTTTATTTTGCCTTATTTAAAAGACAGGCCCCAATCTATGAACCGCCATCCCAACGGCATCAACGGCGAAAGTTTTTATTACAAAGATGTTACCGGCAAGGCACCGGATTGGGTGGAAACTTTTTTATATAATAGCAAAGCCGATGATAGAGATAGAAATTACCTGGTAGCAAAAGATGAAGCCAGCCTGTTATACATGGCTTCATTGGGATGTATAGAAATGAATCCCTGGCACAGCCGGGTGCAAAAAGAAGATTACCCAGATTGGTGCATCATTGACCTTGATCCTGCAAAGAATACTTTTAACCAGGTAATAGAAGCAGCGCTCGTTACAAAAGATGTGTTGACAAACTTTGGTGTTACTGGCTATCCTAAAACAAGTGGCTCAACGGGTATACATATTTACATTCCGCTCGGGGCAAAATATACTTATGATCAGTCGAAAGAATTTGCAAGGATCGTTGCTCATTTGGTGCAGGAGCAGTTGCCATCATTTACCAGTATTGAAAGGGTGGTTAAAGACCGTAAGGGAAAAATGTACATCGACTTTCTACAGAACAGGCCACAGGCAACAGTTTCAGCGCCTTATTCGTTGCGGCCATAACCTGGAGCAACGGTATCTATGCCTCTGCATTGGGAAGAAATAAAAAAAGGATTGAAGATG
>CAXTPJ010000395.1:0-4206 GCA_964245855.1 uncultured Ferruginibacter sp.
CCTTACTATTGGCTATGATAATTTTGAACAATTATTAAAGGCGCTTACGATACTGATACACATTTCAAAACAACTCCTTTTGAAAAAAACATCCCGGTATTAATGGGATTGATCGGGCTTTGGCACACCAATTTCTTTGGGGCATCTACAGAAGTGATATTGGCGTATGACCAATACCTGCACCGCTTTGCAGCTTACATGCAGCAAGGCAATATGGAAAGCAATGGCAAACATGTTGACCGCAACGGCAACCATGTTACGTACAGCACCGGGCCGGTTATCTGGGGCGAACCCGGTACCAACGGACAGCATGCTTTTTATCAACTGATCCATCAGGGTACACAAATAATTCCGGCAGATTTTATTGCACCGGCTATCAGTCATAATGTAGTTGGCGAACACCATAAAATTTTGTTGAGCAACTTCTTTGCACAAACCGAAGCCCTGATGAATGGCGCTTCGCATGAAAATGCTTACCGGGTATTTGAGGGCAACAGGCCAACCAATTCTTTCCTCATAAAAGAGATTACGCCCTTTACATTAGGACAACTCATTGCCTTTTACGAACACAAGATTTTTGTGCAGGGCGTTATCTGGAACATCTACAGTTTCGATCAATGGGGAGTTGAACTGGGCAAAGTATTGGCTGGAAAAATATTGCCGGAATTGCAGGATGATGCAGCAGTGCAAACACACGATTCCTCTACCAATGGTTTAATGAATGCGTATAAGAAAATGAGGTCAGAATAATCATTTTAAAATATCCATCAGCTTCCACATTTTTTCTCTTACAGTTGAAGGGCTGCCATCAAAATTATTTGCGATGAAGGCAAACGTGTATACATTGCCGTTACTGCTTTTAATGTAGCCGGTATATGACCGCACGCCACCAATATATCCATCCTTCATTTTAATGCCATTCATTTCAGGCAGGGCATTGTAGAAAGACGGGAACCATTGTTGTTGCCTGGCATATTGCAAAACTGTAACCAACGATTTTGCAGTAATACGATTGGAAGGTGCCAGTCCGCTCCCATCTTTCATATTAATAGCTGATGGTTCAATTCCTTTTTTGCTCCAGTATTGTTTAATGATGGCAATACCTGTGTTTGCGCTGCCAAATTGCTCTTTATCAAAGGCGATTGCTTTTACGAATGCCTCGCCATACAGGTTGACGCTTTTTTTCAGGAACCAGTAATTAATGCTATCAAGCGATGGTGATTGAATGGATAATAATTCTTTGAGACTTACCGGAACATCTTTTTTATCTATCGCTTTACCGTTGAAAGAGCCGGCAAACAAAATACCATCAATCCCTTTTTCTTTCAATTGATCGGCCAGGATATTTGCCAATTCGCTTGCGGGATCGGGCATAGCGCCGGAAATAGTAAAGTTGTTTTCACCGGGAGGAATACTGCCTCTTACAAACCCGGCATTGCTGTATGGTGCTAAAAATATGTATGCATTATCACCGCTACCCTTTTCTCCTGTGACTAATTCTGAAGACAAACTAACATTGTGCAGTGGAGGTTTCATGCCTGTGATAGATACCTTCTCACCTGCATTTTTTCCCGGCTTCAGTAAAAGATCATACTGATTTTCCCGCCAGTTTAATGCAGAAGCCCCTGCGCCATAATAATTACCAATATCTTCCCAAACCCAGCCGGAAGGCGTTGTATTGCTTTCCCATTTTTTATCATAGCCCCATATTTTTCCATTGATTTTTTTAATGCCAGCTTTATCAATGACATCAACAAATTGTTTGAGTACGGCATCTTCTTTTGTACTGTTCCAGCGCCAGCTTCCGAGTGTTGGGTCGCCGAAACCGGTAATGTAAACATTGCCATTCAATGTGCCGTTTGTTATTGTTCCATCATAAGCGAGCGAAGTTTTAAAGCGATACTCTTTTCCAAGTATTTCAAACGCTGTTACACTTGTAATTACCTTTTGGCAACTGGCCGGCACCATGCCCGTTTCCGCATTTTTATCAAACAGAATTTTTCCATTTGCATCTGCCACATACAAACTCAAGACAGCATGTTTAAACTGCGGATCTGCTTGCAGTTTTTTCATTGCCACGGCTAATGTTGTTTCAATTGTTTGTGCAATGGATCCCGAACCAATCAGTACAAACAATGTTATCAGGAGGCGTTTCATCAGCAAATAAATTTATTGCCCAAAGCTAAAAGAATTAAATTTGAGGTATGGAGAATATAGTAAAGGAAGCAGCACTGAAATATAATTACATTTCCCAGGAAGAATACCTGGAAACAGAAAGAGCTGCATTTGAAAAACATGAATATTACCAGGGTGAAATCTTTGCCATGAGTAGCGCTTCCATAAAACACAACCGTATCTTTTCAAATTTTTTCTTAGACATTGGTACAAAGTTAAAAGGAAAAGATTGCCAGCCTTACGGCAGCGATCTGCGTATTCATATACCGAAAAATACGTTGTTCACTTACCCTGACATCAGTATTATTTGCGGAAATCCTGATTTGGCGGATGATCAATTTGATACCGCTACCAATCCTACCGTCATCATCGAATTATTGTCCAAGTCAACCCGAAATTATGATAAGGGTGAAAAATTTACTTTATACAGGGATATTGATTCTTTGAAAGAATACATTTTAATCGACACCGAAAAAATATATGCTGAAAAACATATCCGCAACATCGATAATAGCTGGCAATTAACAGACTATAAATCCCTGAATGATTCTTTCATGATTGAAAGTGTTCAACTTAAATTTTTATTGAAAGAAATTTATGAAGGCTTGTCTTTTGAATAATCTTTTATTCCACTTAATTTATGATACAGGCAACCATCATCACCATTGGCGATGAATTATTGATAGGACAAGTGATTGATACCAACAGTGCCTGGATGGCGCAGCAATTGAACAAAGCCGGCATCCGGGTGGCAAGGCGATTGGCCGTTGGAGATGTGTGGGATGAAATATGGAATGCACTGGATGAAGAAAGCAAACAATCGGATATTATTTTAATCACAGGTGGATTAGGGCCAACGGCCGATGATATTACCAAACCATTGCTGTGCAAATATTTTAATGGCAACATGATCGTAGATGCAGGTGCGTTGGCCAATGTGCAACACATTTTCAAACGGCTGAACCGGCCAATGATTGAACGGAATTTAAAACAGGCGGAAGTACCCGATAATTGTACCGTACTGCTCAATAAAAGAGGCACCGCTCCCGGGATGTGGTTTGAAAAAGACGGGAAGATATTTGTGAGTATGCCCGGTGTACCGCATGAAATGAAGGGCATGATGGAAGATGCTGTAATACCCGGGTTGGTAAAACGATTCAAATTTCCACACATTGCTCACAGAACATTGCTGACTGCCGGTGTGGGCGAATCTTTTCTTGCTGACCTGATACAACAATTTGAAGAAGCATTGCCCCCGCACATCAAGCTGGCGTATTTGCCTAACTATGGCATGGTGCGCTTACGTTTATCAAGCAGTGGCTTTGATACAAATGCTATTGAAAAAGAAGTGCAGGAATTGTTTGTTGAATTACAGCAACTGGTGAAAGATTACCTGGTTACCAACGAAGATGAACCGTTGCAGGATGTGGTGGCAAAGCGATTAAAGGCTTCCGGCAAAACAGTATCAACCGCTGAAAGCTGCACCGGTGGCTACATTGCGAGCCTGCTGACTGCTAAATCTGGTGCTTCTGATTACTACAGCGGCAGCGTGGTGAGTTATTCTTACCAGGCAAAAGAAGATTTGCTTCAGGTAGATAAAACCATACTGGAAACTCTCGGCGCAGTGAGCGAAGAAGTGGTGATACAAATGGCGAAAGGCGCTTTAAAAAATTTGAAAACAGATTACACGATCGCAGTCTCCGGCATTATGGGACCAGGCGGCGGCACAGATGATAAGCCGGTCGGAACTGTTTGGGTAGCAGTTGGCAACAAGGAGAAGATTGTTGCAGAGAAATTGTTTTTCCGGTTTGACCGGCAACGGAATATTGAACTAACGGCAACGAATGCCCTGAATATGCTGCGGAAGTTTATGACCCCCTCCGCCCCCTGAAGGGGGAACTAAGGCAAGGGTTTGCTAACGGAAGTTTCTGTTCAATAATCGATTGATATGGTTGATTGGTTGGTGAACAATGATAAAATGTACAAGAGTGCGACGCCACTGAAGTTGATGATTGATAAAATGCCGGGACA
>CAXTPJ010000396.1:0-4199 GCA_964245855.1 uncultured Ferruginibacter sp.
CAAATAAAAATACAAGAGTTAACATTAGTGATCTGGTATATGATGCGCCACAAAAAAAGTTACAAATTGGGCATATCCAGCAATATGAAGCAGGTAAAACGACAGCCAGTACGGATGTGAAAAATATTTTGTTCAGCCAGTTAAATACCAATGATTTTATCAATAGCAAACAGATAAAGGCAGCAGCGGTTTCTTCTGACGGCGGCATTATTACCATTTATCAGCAAAAGAAAAAAAGCGATGGTAGCAAAGAAGAAAAAGCAATTGAATTTTCTTCTGATTTTATTGATGCCATCCAGATTGCTGCTTTGCAATTGGGCAATACAACAATCATTGTTAAGAACGAGGATCAGCCTGATGCAAAGCCTTTCATAATTAACAACGCCTCATTCAATGCCAACAATATTAAGCCTGTAACTACAGGTAGTATGTTGAGCAATGTTGTAAATGATGCAACGTGGAATTTGAAAGCAGAAGGATTTTCTTTTTTTACAAAAGATGAATTGTATAAATTTTCTGTAAATGGGTTATCGGTAAACAGCATTGGCAATATATCAGTTAAACAATTATTATTGAAACCACAATTATCAGAAGAAGCATTCAGCCGGAAATTAAAACTGCAAATTGACCGGTATGACCTGGCCTTTAATAACATCAACATTGAAGGGATTAACTTTAAAAAATTATTGGCTGAAAGGATGCTGGAAGCTAACAGCATTGCGTTGCAACCGATTGTAAAAGTATTTGATGACCGCACACAACCTGCACCAGTCATAGAAGGCTCAAGGCCTTATCCTCACCAGGCCATATTAAAAATTCCTTTTCTTTTTTATATCAAAGAATTGATTGTGCAAAATGCCTCCGTCTATTATAAAGAGAAGGCAATAAAATCTGAACTCAGCGGTACCCCCAGTTTTACTGGTATTAATGGCACAATTAAAAACGTAACCAATGTGCCTGCTAAGATTTCGCTTAATAGTAAGCTGGATATAACCGCTACAGGATTTTTTATGGGCAAAGGGAAAATAAAAACACATTGGATATTACCGTTAAAAAATACCGATACCGTATTCACTATCACCGGAGAAATGGGAAGTATGGATGGCACTGCCATTAACCCCGTGATTGAACCGCTTGGCCTTGTTGCTATTAAAAAAGGAATGATCAACAGCTACTCATTTGAAATGCAGGGAACCAATTATAAAGGAACAGGTAAGGCAACTTTTCTATACAACGACCTGCAACTGGAGGCATTGAAATTAAAGGATGATGGGTATAAAAAGAAAGGCGTAGCTTCCTTGTTAGCCAATACGCTGATAAAAAATAATAACCCGCAAAACAACAAGCTTCGCCAGAGTGAGATCAAATTTGACAGGGATATAAAAAAATCATTCTTCAATCTTGTCTGGAAAAGTATTTTCAGTGGCGCCAAGAATGCTGCCCTGGGAAAATCGATCAATTGATAATGGAATGATATTTTCTAACCAAACGTTAGTCACAATATAAAATCAATCGTATGAAAAACGTTATTTACTCATTGTTTACTGCAGCTTGCTTATCCTTTGGTGCCTGCAAAAGCAATGAATCAAAAGAAAGCAAAGAGGTAGCAAAGGAACAAAACCAGGAGAAGAAAGAAACCAAAGCAGGGGAGAAGGATGCACAATTTGTTGTAGATGCAACTTCCGGCAGCTATGATGAAATTGCTGCTGCAAATGTTGCAGTTGAAAGATCAACAAATGTGTCTATCAAAAAACTGGCAGGCGAATTAAAAGATGATCACAATGCTATCATCAACGAATTAAAAACAACGAGTACAGCAAAATCTATTTCAGTGCCCGCTTCCCCAAGTGAAGATGCAACTAAAGAAGCCGCAAACCTTACCGGTAAAACGGGTGTAGATTTTGATAAAGCCTGGCTGGGTAAGGTAAAGGCCATGCATGAAAAGAGCGTAAAAAAATATGAAGATGCCGCTAACAGTGCAACCGATGCGGATATAAAAAAGTGGGCAGCCAGTACATTGGTGAAAATAAAAAACCATCTCAATATGATTACTCAATTAGAAAGTGGAATGAAAATGTAGTGTGCTACAATCCATACTAACCTCCCAAACTTATAAACATCATCTTACATAATTAATAACTTTTAAATCCTGCATATCATCATGGTAATATTCAAAAAAATAAAAGGAGAGTGGGGTGTGTTGAAACAAACCTTTACACAATTCTCCGATGATAACGGGATGAAATTAAGTGCATCCCTTTCTTATTATACCGTATTCTCTATTGCTCCCATGTTGTTCATCATCATTTCCTTTGCTGGGATTTTTTATGGCAGGGAAGCTGTTCAGGGGCGTTTGTTTGGCCAGATCAGGAGTTTGATAGGGGATACTGCAGCCATACAAATCCAGGATATGATTGCCCATGCACAAACAGAAAATAATACTACGATCGGTGCTACCATTGGGATCATAGTTTTAGTAATTGGCGCCACAGGTGTATTTACAGAAATTCAGGATAGCATTAATTACATCTGGAGCATCAAAGCCAAGCCGGCAAAGGGTTGGCTGAAATATATCACTAATAGGGTACTGTCTTTTTCGTTGATTGTTGGCCTTGGGTTTATTTTGCTGGTATCCCTTGTCGTTAGTGCACTTATGGATGTTTTGAACGCACAGTTGGAACGATTTTTTTCCGAAACTACTTTTTACCTGATGTATGCACTAAATGTTACCATCATCTTTTTTGTGATTAGTTGTTTTTTTGCCATCATTTACAAAGTATTACCCGATGCAAAGATCCATTGGAAGGATGCTTTTAAAGGCGCAATGTTTACTTCCTTTCTTTTTATGTTGGGTAAATTAGGTATCGGTTTATATGTAGGCAATAGTTCCACTTCCGCTGCTTACGGCGCTGCTGCTTCATTGGTAGTGATATTATTGTGGGTGTATTACACTTCCCTCATTTTGTATTTTGGAGCAGAATTTACAAAAGTATATGCCCTTACCAAAGGCAAAGGGATTGAGCCGTACAAAAATTCTGTCTTTATCGTAAAAGAAGAAAAGAAGGAAATTCCACCTTTCAAAATAGAATCTGAAGAACAGAAAAAAGAAGAAGATAAACCCGCTGAATAATTAAAAAGATTAAAAAAAAGCCCTGCAAAATTTTTGCAGGGCGCCACTTCTTTCAAATACGTTCAATGTTTTTATCACAAAACAAAGTTGGGTTTCCTAACTATTCTGCAATGTAACCCTTTTAATATTTGAAGAAAGTCTGCTGAATAGATTCAAAAAACTATGCCAGTTAAATTCCAGTATTCCATTGAGAAAATCATTTAATGTTTCGGGAATTTAATACCGCAGTTTTTTTATTACTGTTGATTTATAGAAACAGCAATTCAGCGCTCACATTATCCAACTTGCAAACATGGCCAGTTTAAATTCAACCAGATTCTTGCACGGCACAATTTTATAATGGTATGCTTAATTCATTTATCAACTCAAAATAAAAAATATGTTATCTATTATTCAAGATTTGCCCTCACATGTTGTCGGCATCAAAGCAACCGGAACTGTAAATAAAGAAGATTTTGAAACCGTATTGATTCCTGCACTCGATGATTTGGTGGAGCGCACCGGAAAAATAAATTACCTGCTGCAACTGGATACCGAAGTTAAAAACTTTAGTCTTGGTGCGTGGTTGCAGGATGCCAAAGTTGGGTTAACCAATTTCACAAAATGGAACAAGATTGCGATTGTCACCGCAGAGAAGGGCGTAGAAAAGTTCTCTGATATATTTGGCATTGCTGTTCCGGGAGAATCGAAAGGTTTTTCACCGGATCAACTGGAAGAAGCCAAACAATGGGTTGCTGCCTGATCCATTATTTCAGAAAATCAATCAGCGGTTGTATAAACTTGTCAAACGCTTCTATTTGTGGTAAATGGCCAACGCCTTTGATCTCAACTAATTTAGAATTTTTTATTTGTTGCTGTGTAACTTTTCCTAACAGGGGATAGTTGCCCAGCAATTTTTTTGCTTCTTCCGAAGCACCTTCTTTTCCAATAGCAGTGCGGTCTTCCTGCCCAATTATCAATAATGTTGGCACCTGTATATCTTTAAATTCGTAACAAACAGGTTGGGTAAATATCATATCAGCAGTAAGGGCATTATTCCATGCCAGTACAGGATAGTCCTGTGCAGTTA